>NZ_JBALQK010000024.1:0-58623 GCF_036965845.1 Bacillus sp. JJ1127
AATTGACTCGTGCTTTTTTGTATTCTTTTATAAACAATAAATCTTGTGATTAAACAATGAAAATTATGGCTAGGATAATGAGGAGGCAAAAGAGTTGCAAATTTTTTTAATACGTATATAATTAAAGTCAAAGATAGTCAAAGTCAATAAAGGTGGCGGATAAATGAGAAATATATCTGATATCATTGAGCAATATCTAAAGCAAGTTATTGGCTTAAGCAACAATAATGTGATTGAAATTAAGAGAAGTGAGATCGCAGATCGATTTGATTGTGTTCCGTCTCAAATTAATTATGTAATCAATACCCGCTTTACATTGGAAAGAGGATTTGTAGTGGAAAGTAAACGAGGTGGAGGAGGTTACATTCGCATTATCAAAGTCAAATTGCATGACGATATAGACATTATTGATCAAATGTTTCATATGATTGAGCATAGTATTGCACAAGGAAATGCAGAAAGTATTATTATACGCTTAATAGAAGAAGGTATTGTAACAAAGAGGGAAGCTAAACTTATGTTAAGTGTATTAGATCGCTCTGTATTATTAATGGATGCATCTTCTCGAGATCAACTTAGGGCTCGCATATTATGCGCAATGTTAAGGACACTGAAATATAAATAAATATAACTTTTGTTAAGAAATGTTTTTGAGAGTATACAATTCATAATAGTTTTTTACAGACAACATGTATTTCTGCAAAACTGATTAAGTGAAGGGGAAATTTTAGTAATGTATGAAAAGTGTTATGAAATAGATCGTTCCTGTTGTAAAGGTGGGGATAGAGATGACTTGTCAAAACTGTAATATAAGACCAGCGGCCTTACATTATACAAAAGTAGTAAATGGAAAAAAGACGGAAGTTCATCTTTGCGAGCAATGTGCAGAACAAAGTGGCTATACGTCTTTCTTTCAATCATCACAATCTAATTTTTCCTTTCATGACTTATTAGCTGGATTGCTACATGGTGAACCGTCGATGTTTGAACAACAAGAGAATCATTTTACAGATTCAAAGGTTTTAAAATGCCCAAATTGTAAGATGACATATGAACAATTTGCAAAGGTGGGGCGTTTTGGCTGTTCTTCTTGCTATGAGGCATTTGGAGAACAAATAAAGCCAATGTTGAAGCGTCTTCATGGTGGTCATACGCATCATTGTGGAAAAATTCCAGAACATATGGGAGGAAATATCCACTTAAAGAAAGAATTAGATGAACTAAAACTAAGTTTGAAGCAATATGTACAGAAAGAAGAATTTGAAAAAGCGGCTCAAGTCCGTGATCAAATTCGAAGTATCGAAAATCAGCTTAGTGAGCATAGAAAGGGGGAATAATTCTATGTCACTGGATCGTATTATGAATGAAGCAATTAGCCCTTGGATGAAGGGAGATGGCCCTGATTCTGACATTGTTTTAAGCAGTCGTATTCGTTTGGCTCGTAATTTAAAAAATTATCATTTCCCTACTATGCAGACAGATGAAGAAGCTAAGCAGATTACTGAGTTATTTCAACAAAAGTTTGCTAATGAAACAACGGAAACTTTTGTTGGTTTTGAGTTATTGAAGATGAGTGATCTAAAGCCCTTGCAGCGGAGAGTTTTAGTAGAAAAACATTTAATTAGTCCTAACCTTGCAGGGACAGAATTTGGAGCTTGTCTATTATCAGAAAGTGAACATATGAGTGTAATGCTTAATGAAGAAGATCATGTGCGAATTCAATGTCTATTCCCTGGACTACAATTATCTGAGGCGCTTCAAAGTGCAAATCAAATGGATAATAAGATTGAAGAAGTGGTTGAGTATGCTTTTGATGAATCACTTGGTTATATTACCAGTTGTCCTACAAATGTAGGTACGGGGTTAAGAGCTTCTGTAATGATTCATTTCCCTGCACTTGTTTTAACGAAGCAAATAAACCGTATTATACAGGCAATTCAAAAATTAGGATTGGTAGTAAGGGGAATATATGGTGAAGGTAGCGAAGCGTTAGGGAATATATTTCAAGTCTCTAATCAGATGACACTAGGAAAGTCAGAAGAAGATATTATAGCAGATTTAAAGAGTGTCATTCATCAACTTATACAGCAAGAAAGATTAGCCCGAGAATTAATTGTGAAAAATTCAAGTATTGAGCTTGAAGATAAGGTGTATCGTTCTTACGGTGTTTTGGCCAATAGTCGTTTAATTGAATCAGTGGAGGCAGCTACTTGCTTATCCGATGTACGACTTGGCATTGATCTTGGTTATATAAAAAATATATCGAGCAATATTTTAACAGAGATAATGGTCCTGACCCAGCCAGGGATTTTACAACAATATGCAGGTGGTCCTTTAGGGCCAGAGGAAAGAGATTATCGAAGAGCAACGTTAATCCGTGAACGATTACGAATTGAACAAAATTGAGCGCAAGTAGGAGGCGATTTCTATGATGTTTGGAAGATTTACAGAGCGAGCACAGAAAGTATTAGCTTTATCTCAAGAAGAAGCAATTCGCATTGGGCATAATAATATTGGAACAGAACATATTTTACTTGGGCTTGTACGCGAAGGGGAAGGAATTGCAGCTAAAGCGTTAATTGCTCTTGGATTAAGTCCAGAAAAGGTACAAAAGGAAGTAGAAGCATTAATTGGTCGTGGAACAGAGGTATCTCAAACGGTTCATTATACACCTCGTGCCAAAAAGGTAATCGAATTATCTATGGACGAAGCGCGTAAATTAGGTCATTCCTATGTTGGAACAGAACATATTTTACTAGGTTTGATTCGTGAAGGTGAAGGCGTTGCAGCACGTGTTTTAAATAACTTAGGCGTAAGTTTAAATAAAGCAAGACAACAAGTACTACAGCTTCTTGGAAGTAATGAAGCTACTTCAGGTCACCAAGGTGGTTCTTCAACAAATGCGAATACACCAACACTTGATAGCTTAGCGCGTGATTTAACAGTTGTTGCACGTGAAAATCGATTAGACCCTGTTATCGGCCGTAGTAAGGAAATACAACGTGTTATTGAAGTACTGAGCCGTCGAACGAAAAATAATCCAGTGTTAATTGGAGAACCAGGTGTAGGTAAAACAGCAATCGCAGAAGGATTAGCGCAGCAAATCGTAAATAATGAAGTTCCGGAAACATTACGTGATAAGCGTGTTATGACATTAGATATGGGTACTGTTGTTGCTGGTACAAAATATCGCGGTGAGTTTGAAGATCGTTTAAAGAAAGTAATGGATGAGATTCGCCAAGCGGGTAATATCATTTTATTTATTGATGAACTTCATACATTAATTGGTGCAGGTGGTGCAGAGGGTGCAATCGATGCATCTAATATTTTAAAACCATCTTTAGCACGTGGTGAATTACAATGTATTGGAGCTACAACGCTAGATGAGTATCGTAAGTATATTGAAAAAGATGCAGCGTTAGAAAGACGTTTCCAACCAATCCAGGTTGATGAACCGAGTCTAGAAGAGTCTATTCAAATTTTAAAAGGTCTCCGTGACCGCTACGAGGCACATCATCGCGTATCCATTACAGACGATGCAATTGACGCAGCGGTAAAACTTTCAGATCGCTATATTACAGATCGTTTCTTACCTGATAAGGCAATTGATTTAATTGACGAAGCTGCATCAAAAGTTCGTTTGCGTTCATATACAACACCACCAAATTTAAAAGAACTTGAAGTGAAGCTTGAGGAAATTCGTAAAGAAAAAGATGCAGCTGTACAAAGCCAAGAATTTGAAAAGGCCGCTTCTTTACGAGATATGGAACAACGTTTACGTGAAAAATTAGAAGATACAAAACGTCAATGGAAAGAACAGCAAGGAAAAGAAAACTCAGAAGTAACAGTAGAAGATATTGCAAATGTTGTTTCTACATGGACACGTATTCCGGTTTCTAAACTTGCACAAACAGAAACAGATAAATTGCTGAACTTAGAGTCTATTTTACATGATCGTGTAATTGGTCAAGATGAAGCGGTTGTTGCTGTAGCAAAAGCAGTGCGACGTGCAAGAGCGGGGTTAAAAGATCCAAAACGTCCAATTGGTTCATTTATTTTCTTAGGACCGACTGGTGTAGGTAAGACAGAGCTAGCGCGAGCATTAGCAGAATCTATGTTCGGTGATGAGGATGCAATGATTCGTATCGATATGTCTGAGTATATGGAGAAACATTCTACATCTCGTTTAGTTGGATCTCCTCCAGGATATGTTGGGTACGAAGAAGGTGGTCAATTAACAGAAAAAGTTCGTCGCAAACCATACTCTGTTGTTCTATTAGATGAAGTAGAGAAAGCACATCCAGACGTATTTAACATTTTATTACAAGTGTTAGAAGACGGTCGTTTAACAGATTCTAAAGGCCGCACAGTTGATTTCCGAAATACAATTGTTATTATGACTTCTAACGTTGGTGCTGAGGCATTAAAACGTAATAAGCATCTTGGATTTAACGTGCAAGATGAGAGTCGCGACTATTCAGATATGAAAGGTAAAGTAATGGATGAATTGAAAAAGGCATTCCGTCCAGAATTCTTAAACCGCATCGATGAAATCATTGTGTTCCATATGCTTGAGAAAAAACATATTCAAGAAATTGTAACACTTATGGTAAATCAATTAGTGAAACGATTAAAAGAGCAAGAAATCGACTTAGAATTAACAATTGCAGCAATTGCAGCAATTGCTGATAAAGGATTTGATCGTGAATATGGTGCTCGACCACTTCGTAGGGCAATCCAGAAGCATGTGGAAGATCGATTATCAGAAGAACTTCTAAAAGGAGCAATTGAGAAAGGTCAAAAAGTTATCTTTGATGCAGAAGGAGAATCATTTGTCATTCACAGTGCAGAAAAGGTAAAATAAGTATAGACAAACAAAGAGGGCTATCAGGTAGCCCTCTTTGTTGTACGAGAAGAATTTATGTCTATAGATGAAAGTGAAGTGAAGTATAAAACAAAATGGCTAAAAAGAAAACAAAATTTATATGTCAAGAATGCGGATATCAATCACCAAAATATATGGGGAAATGCCCTGGGTGCGGACAATGGAATACACTTGTTGAAGAAATGGAACAAGTTGTATCATCACGGCGTCTTAACTATGCAAATGCAATTCAAACAGAAGTAACAAAGCCGCGGCGTCTTACAGAAGTGGAAACAAAGTCTGAAGCCCGTATTGAAACGAAATTCCAAGAGTTTAATCGTGTACTAGGTGGAGGGATTGTTGATGGTTCTCTTGTACTGATTGGTGGAGACCCTGGGATTGGGAAATCAACGTTGTTACTACAAATATCATCACAATTAGCAGACTCTTCGTATGATGTACTATATATATCGGGTGAAGAATCAGCGAAGCAAATTAAACTTCGCGCAGATCGTCTCCATGTAAATGGAGGTAATTTATTTGTTGTGTCGGAAACAGATTTGCAGCGAATCGCAGCGCATATTGAGGAAATGAATCCGTCCTTCGTTGTGATTGATTCCATTCAAACGATTTATTTACCAGAAGTGACTTCAGCACCTGGAAGTGTGGCACAAGTACGTGAATGTACAGCAGAACTGATGAAGCTTGCGAAAACGAAAGGGATTCCAATTTTTATTGTAGGGCATGTGACGAAAGAAGGTGCCATTGCAGGGCCACGTATGTTAGAACACATGGTAGATGCGGTCCTTTATTTTGAAGGGGATCGTCATCATACATATCGTATTTTGCGAGCGGTAAAAAACCGGTTTGGCTCTACAAATGAAATGGGTATTTTTGAAATGAAGGAACTTGGTCTTGCAGAAGTATTGAATCCTTCTGAAATTTTTCTAGAAGAAAGGCCTGTTGGAGTTGCAGGATCTACAGTTGTTGCTTCGATGGAAGGAACAAGACCTGTTTTAGTAGAAATACAAGCATTAATCTCTCCTACTAGTTTTGGAAATCCTCGGAGAATGGCTACAGGAATTGATCATAATCGAGTATCACTGATTATGGCAGTGCTAGAAAAAAGGTCTGGTTTATTATTACAAAACCAAGATGCGTATTTAAAGGTTGCTGGTGGTTTGAAATTAGACGAACCAGCAATTGATTTAGCGGTTGCTTTAAGTATCGCTTCAAGTTTTCGAGATAAATCAACTGCACCGACTGACGTGGTGATAGGAGAAGTGGGGTTAACTGGAGAAGTAAGAAGGGTATCAAGAATTGAACAACGTGTACAAGAAGCAGCTAAATTAGGATTTCAACGTGCTATTATCCCACGAAAAAATTTGGGGGGATGGACAATTCCTGATGGGATTGAAGTAGTTGGTGTTTCCAATTTAGGAGAGGCGCTTCGCTTGACATTAGGAGGCTAGGCTATGGAGGAAAACAAGCAACGTGTCAAAAGTATGATTAATATTTTACAGCTTGTTGCACCAGGAACACCGCTGCGTGATGGAATAGATAATGTACTTCGTGCACAGACAGGTGGCTTAATTGTTCTTGGATATAATGAACAAATTAAAAGTATTGTTGATGGAGGATTTCACATTAATTGTGCGTTTTCACCCGCTAGTTTATATGAATTGGCAAAAATGGATGGGGCGCTTATTTTAAATGAGACAGGAAGCAAAATTTTAATTGCAAATGCGCAATTAGTTCCTGAATCATCTATTGATTCTATTGAAACAGGGATGCGTCACCGTACGGCAGAACGTGTAGCAAAACAAACGGGTAGCCTTGTTATTGCTATTTCACAAAGACGTAATGTAATTACGCTATATCAGGGAAGTCTACGTTATACATTAAAGGATATAGGTGTTATTTTAACAAAAGCTAATCAAGCAATTCAAACTTTAGAAAAATATAAGGCAGTATGGAATGATGGTATTACGAATTTGGGCATTCTAGAATTTGAAGAGGTTGTTACGTTGTCCGAAGTAGTTCATGTTTTACATAGCGCTGAAATGGTACTTCGCATTAAGAATGAAATCCTAAGTTATATTCATGAACTAGGAACAGAAGGTAGACTCATTCGTTTACAACTGACAGAATTACTGGCAGATTTGGAAGCAGAAGCGGCATTGTTAATTAAAGACTATTATCAAGAGAAGACGCAAGATCATTATCAAATTTTAAAAAAATTACAGGAACTTGCTAATGCACAGCTTTTAGAAGACAGCGATTTAGTTAAATTGCTTGGTTACCCAGGACAAACGAACTTAGAAGAAAGTGTGACACCGAGAGGGTATCGAATTACAAGTAAAATTTCTAGAGTACCACCCCTTATTATTGAAAATTTAATTAATCGATTTAAAACATTGCAAGGTGTTTGCCGTGCAACGATTAATGAATTAGATGATGTGGAAGGAATTGGAGAAGTTCGAGCGAAGAAAATACGAGAAGGTTTAAAACGAATTCAAGAGCATCTTTATATGAGTAGACACAATTAAGAATATTACATTGATTCTACAATATAACGACACTAGAACATTTTTGGTATATGATATGGTATATTGGTAAATAAAACTATTTATGAAAAAACACGTCCGCTTTTGCATTCGGCGTTTTGAATAGCAAAACAATGGTTAATAATGAGTAGGAGGTGGTTGGATGTTAAAACGGATCGTACAGCTCTTCTTTTTAGTAATCGGGGGAGCGTTGGGGATTTTTCTAATCCCAAAAATTATTGATGTATTGGATATTGGTGCAGTCCCTTTTCTTGAAGGTTCATATGTTCGTGCAATTATTGGTGCAATTATTTTATTTTTAACAACATTTTGGCTTGTAGATTATATTGTTCAGCTTATTAAACACATTGAAGAAGCCCTTGTAAAGGCGCCCGTAGCAGATGTTTTATTTGGTACGTTAGGGTTAATCTCTGGTCTTATTGTTGCATATTTAATTTTGATACCAATTCGTGAATTTACAATTCCAGTCATTAGCACTGTATTACAAATCTTCTTTACACTTTTACTTGGCTATTTAGGTTTCCAAGTAGGATTTAAAAAGAGAAATGAACTGTTAGGATTATTTACATTACCACAGCGCGGTGGTAAGAAGAAAAATAATAATAGCGAAAGTGAAGAAATAGAAACAGAAGAATCTTCTTCACATTGGAAAATCCTTGATACAAGTGTAATTATTGATGGACGCATTGCTGATATTTGCCAAACTAAGTTTTTAGAAGGAACAATTGTCATTCCGCAGTTTGTATTAGAGGAATTGCAACATATTGCTGATTCTTCGGATGCATTAAAGCGTAATCGAGGTCGCAGAGGATTAGATATTTTAAACCGTATTCAAAAAGAGATGCCAATTCCGGTAGAGATTTATGAAGGCGATTTCGAAGACATTCAGGAAGTGGACAGCAAGCTTGTGAAATTAGCGAAAGTAACTGGTGGTACTGTTGTCACAAATGATTTTAATTTAAATAAAGTTTCCGAACTACAAGGAGTAACAGTTCTGAACATTAATGATTTAGCAAATGCGATTAAACCGGTTGTGCTACCTGGTGAAGAATTAAGTGTTTACGTTGTTAAAGATGGAAAAGAGCAAAATCAAGGTGTTGCTTACTTAGATGATGGTACGATGATTGTAGTAGAAGACGGTAGGGAGTATGTCGGTTCACAACTTGATGTGCTTGTTACGAGTGTATTACAAACATCTGCTGGCCGCATGATTTTTGCAAAGCGTAAATTATTAGAAAAAGCATTATAAGTAGAGGATTATTAGCATGTATACATTAATTATTCCGGCAGCGGGCCAAGGGAAACGAATGGGTGCTGGTAAAAATAAATTATTTTTGCTTATTGATGAAGTGCCTATTATTGTGCATACATTACGTGCTTTTGAGAAAGATGAAGCATGTGAAAGTATTATTATGGCAATTAATGAAGAAGAACGTTCCTATTTTGAAGAGTTAATGCAGAGATATCCGATTCAAAAAAGTGTGCAGTTTATTCAAGGTGGGGCTGAAAGACAAGATAGTGTATATAATGCACTTCAGCATGTGAAGCAAACTGAGTATGTTCTCGTACATGATGGAGCGCGTCCATTTGTAACAAATAAAATGACCCATGATGTCTTAAATGCAGCGAAGCAAAAAGGTGCTTCCATTTGTGCAGTACCTGTAAAGGATACAGTAAAGAGGGTAGAACAAAATACAGTTGTTGAAACAGTTGAGCGTTCTCACCTTAGAGCTGTACAAACACCGCAAGGATTTTCTGTTGCACTTTTACTAGAAGCGCATCAAAGTGCAAAACAGGGATGTTTTCTTGGTACAGATGATGCAAGTCTTGTAGAACGCATTGGCAAGGAAGTAGGCGTAGTAGAGGGTAGTTATTATAATATTAAAGTAACGACACCAGAAGATTTATTAATCGCTGAAAGTTTCTTGCAGGTTCAGAAGGGATAGCGGCAGTGGTATAATATAAAGAAAAGCTCGGTCACTGCCGGGCTTTTCTTTATAGGGACAGCGATATAATATAGAGTCATAAAGCTTAGTAGTTTAGCTTGAGGAGGATGTAAACAATGTTTCGAATTGGGCAAGGTTTTGATGTACATGAATTTGCAGAAGGTAGACCGCTGATTATCGGTGGGATTACAATTCCATATGAGAAAGGTTTGTTAGGTCACTCAGACGCAGATGTACTTTTGCATACAATTGCTGATGCATGTTTAGGAGCGATTGCTGCAGGTGACATCGGAAAACATTTTCCGGATACAGATCCTGCCTTTAAGGATGCTGATTCGGCGGTATTATTAAAAAAGGTTTGGGAATTTGTGCATGAACAAGGCTATGAATTAGGTAACTTAGACTGTACAATTATTGCACAGAAGCCAAAGATGGCACCACATATTGAAAGTATGCGAAAGCGTATTAGTGAGTTGCTAGAAACTTCTATTGACAATATTAATGTAAAGGCAACAACAACAGAAAAATTAGGTTTTACAGGTAGAGAAGAAGGAATTGCTTCTCAAGCAGTGGTCTTATTGCAGAAAAATAATGGTTTTTGATTTGCAAGATGGATAATCGTATTTTTTTGGTGTACAATTATAGAATGTGTTGACATTAAGAATGGAAGGTGTACCAATTATGGAAAAGCAAGTGAGAGTGCGCTATGCGCCAAGTCCAACAGGACACTTACATATCGGAAATGCGCGTACGGCATTATTTAATTATTTATTTGCTCGTCATCAAGATGGCAAGTTTATTATTCGTATTGAAGATACTGATGTAAAACGTAACGTTGCTGGTGGTGAAGAAAGCCAATTAAAATACTTGAAATGGCTCGGCATGGACTGGGATGAGGGTGTTGATGTTGGCGGTGAATATGGACCGTATCGTCAAACAGAACGTTTAGATATTTATAAAAAGTTATATGAAGATTTATTAGAGCGTGGTTTAGCTTATAAATGTTATATGACAGAAGAAGAATTAGAAGCAGAACGCGAGGGACAAATTGCTCGTGGTGAAACACCTCGTTATGCAGGTAATCACCGTGATTTAACAGAAGAACAAATCAAACAATTTGAAGCGGAAGGCCGCATTCCAAGTATTCGTTTCCGTGTACCAGCTGATCGCGACTACACATTTAAAGACATCGTAAAAGATGAAGTTGCTTTCCATTCAAATGACTTTGGTGACTTTGTTATTGTGAAAAAAGATGGCATTCCAACTTATAACTTTGCGGTAGCAGTAGACGATCATTTAATGGAAATTACGCACGTTCTTCGCGGTGATGATCATATTTCTAACACACCAAAACAAATGATGATTTATGAAGCGCTTGGATGGGATATCCCGCAGTTTGGTCATATGACATTAATCGTAAATGAAAGTCGTAAAAAATTAAGTAAACGCGATGAATCTATTATTCAATTTATTGAACAATATCAAGCGCTTGGATATCTTCCAGAAGCAATCTTTAACTTTATCGCATTATTAGGTTGGTCACCAGTAGGAGAAGAAGAAATTTTCTCTAAAGATGAATTTATTGAAATGTTTGATGCAGCTCGTTTATCAAAATCGCCTGCATTATTCGATTCTCAAAAACTAAAATGGATGAACAACCAATATATGAAAAAGCAAGATTTAGATGCTGTTGTGGCATTAAGCTTACCGCATTTAGTGAAAGCTGGTCGTGTAAGTGAAAGCTTAAGCGAACAAGAACAAGCTTGGGTTCGTGATGTAATTGCTTTATACCATGAACAAATGAGCTTTGGAGCTGAAATTGTAGAGCTTTCTGAAATGTTCTTCAAAGATCATGTAGACTATGAAGAAGAAGGACAAGAAGTATTGAAAGGTGAACAAGTACCTGAAGTACTTCGTGCATTCGCAGCGGAATTAGAAGCTTTAGAAGAAGTAGAGCCGGCAGCAATTAAAAAGGCAATTAAGGTTGTTCAAAAGGAAACAGGCCATAAAGGTAAAAACTTATTTATGCCAATTCGTGTTGCAACAACTGGACAAACACATGGCCCAGAACTTCCAAATGCAATTGCGCTTCTTGGAAAAGAGACAGTTTTAAATCGTATTCGTAAAGTAATTGGTTAACATTTAACGAATTTAGAAATATAATAAGAGTACTAAAAAACGAATAAGGAAAAGCGACGAGAAGGAGAAGTAGAAAGTCAGGCTTTTTACAGAGAGAACCACCTTTTGGCTGGAAGTGGTTTATAAGCGGATTTTCGAAATGCCCCTTCGAGTCTTCTGCCCAACAACGAATCATTTCGGGAAACGTCTAATGACGCAAAGTAAGCAGAAGCGGTGTAAACCGTTATCATGGATGAGTTTGAGGCTTTTTTTAGCCTAAACAGAGTGGAACCGCGCTTATAAGGCGTCTCTGTCAATTTGACAGAGGCGTCTTTTTTTATACCATGTAAATGATTATAAGTCTTTATGTATTTGAATAAAGACTGGGGGATAAGTGAGGGAGAAATCAGTTCACTCGGAAAAGCAACCCATAAAGGGGAGGGGACATCGATGTTTAAGAGGCTTCGAGAAGATATTGAAGTCGTTTTTGAACAAGATCCAGCGGCAAGAGGTTATTTCGAAGTCATTTTAACGTATTCTGGATTACATGCAGTTTGGGCACATCGAATTGCACATGCTTTTTATAAAAAGAATTTTTTCTTTATTGCACGTTGGATTTCACAAGTTAGTCGTTTTTTTACTGGTATTGAGATTCATCCAGGAGCAACAATTGGTCGACGCTTTTTCATTGACCATGGTATGGGAGTTGTTATTGGCGAGACATGTGAAATTGGAGATAATGTAACAATTTATCAAGGAGTTACTCTTGGTGGTACGGGGAAAGAAAAAGGGAAAAGGCACCCAACAATTCAAGATAATGTATTAATTGCGACAGGTGCAAAAGTACTTGGATCCATTACCGTTGGAGAAAATTCTAAAATTGGGGCAGGGTCTGTCGTATTAAAAGAAGTTCCTGCACATTCTACAGTTGTAGGTATACCTGGTCGTGTCGTAATTCAAAATGGAGTAAAGATTGGTCAGGAATTAAATCATTCAGATCTTCCAGATCCAATTTTTGATAAATTGAAAGTGATGGAAGCAGAGCTTGAGGCATTAAAGAAGCAACTTGCATTAAAAGTAGAGAGGAAGGATAAAAATGACTATTCACATTTATAATACGTTAACGCGTCAAAAGGAAGCGTTTGTTCCATTGGAAGAAAATAAGGTGAAAATGTATGTGTGCGGTCCTACAGTATACAACTATATCCATATTGGGAATGCAAGACCACCTATGGTATTCGATACAGTACGTCGTTATTTAGAACATAAAGGGTACGATGTACAATATGTTTCTAACTTTACTGATGTAGATGATAAATTAATTAAAGCGGCGAATGAGCTAGGAGAAGATGTTCCAACAATTGCAGATCGCTTTGTTGAAGCGTACTTTGAAGATGTAACGGCGCTAGGTTGCAAACATGCGACAGTTCATCCTCGTGTAACAGAAAATATGGATATCATTATTGAGTTTATTCAGGAACTTGTGAATAAAGGTTATGCATATGAATCTGAAGGTGATGTTTATTACAGAACAAAGGAATTTGAAGGTTACGGTAAATTATCACATCAACCAATTGCAGACCTGCGTCATGGGGCGCGTATTGAAGTTGGAGAGAAGAAACACGATCCACTTGACTTTGCATTATGGAAAGCAGCGAAAGAAGGAGAAATCTTCTGGGAGAGCCCTTGGGGGAAAGGTCGTCCAGGATGGCATATCGAATGCTCGGCAATGGCACGTAAATATTTAGGGGATACAATCGATATTCATGCTGGTGGTCAAGATTTAACATTCCCACATCATGAAAATGAGATTGCACAATCAGAAGCTTTGACTGGAAAAACATTTGCACGTTACTGGATGCATAATGGATATATTAATATTAACAATGAAAAGATGTCTAAGTCATTAGGAAACTTCATTTTAGTTCACGATATTATTAAACAGTATGATCCACAGTTAATCCGATTCTTTATGTTATCTGTACATTATCGTCATCCAATCAACTTTAGTGAAGAGTTATTGCAAAGTACGAATAATGGATTAGAGAGAATTAAAACGGCTTATGGAAACTTAAAACATCGCATGGAAAGCAGTGCGGATTTAACGGACCATAATGAGAAATGGTTAGCTGAAATGGATAAATTCCAAGTGGCATTTGAAGAAGCGATGGATGATGACTTCAATACAGCAAATGCGATAACTGAGTTATATAATTTAGCAAATCATGCGAATCAATATTTATTAGAAGAGCATACGTCAAAAATTGTCATTGAAGCATATGTAAAACAATTTGAAACATTGTTTGGCATTTTAGGTTTAGAATTAGCAAAAGAAGAGTTGCTTGATGAAGAGATTGAAGCACTCATCCAAAAACGTATCGAGGCTCGTAAAAATCGTGATTTTGCATTATCTGATCAAATTCGTGATAATTTAAAAGAGCGTAATATTATTTTAGAAGATACCGCTCAAGGTACAAGATGGAAAAGAGGATAAGTATGATCGATGCAAAGCAATTAAATAGCTTGGCGTTAGCATATATGGGTGATGCGGTATATGAACAATATATCCGCTATCACCTTCTTCAAAAAGGAACGGTTCGTCCTAACCAGCTACATCGTTTAGGGACAAGCTTTGTTTCAGCGAAAGCGCAAGCGAAAGTGGTTTATCATTTATTAGAAACGGCATTCTTAACAGAGGAAGAAGAAGCGGTACTAAGAAGAGGGCGTAATGCAAATTCGGGTACTGTGCCGAAAAATACGGATGTACAAACATATCGTTATAGCACGGCCTTTGAGGCACTGCTTGGTTATCATTATTTATTGAACAATCGAGAAAGATTAGAAGAACTTGTATATAAGGCAATTGATGTTTTAGAAGCGAAGGAAGGGGGCGCATCATCATGAGTAGTGAATACATTATTGGACGTAACCCTGTAATTGAAGCGTTACGATCTGGAAGAGATATTAATAAGATTTGGATTGCAGAAGGTGCTGCCAAAGGACAAGTACAAATTGTATTAGCGTTAGCAAAAGAAAATAAAATTATTTTGCAGCATGCACCAAAGAAAAAGTTAGATCAACTTGTTGAAGGGAACCATCAAGGTGTAATTGCGCAAGTGGCGGCATATCAATATGCAGAGTTAGAGGATTTATTTGACGTGGCTGCTAAGCGTAATGAGGATCCTTTCTTCTTAATCTTAGATGAAATTGAGGATCCACATAATTTAGGCTCTATTATGCGTACGGCGGATGCGACTGGGGCTCATGGGATTATTATTCCGAAAAGAAGGGCTGTAGGTCTTACAGCATCAGTTGCAAAAGCTTCTACAGGAGCAATTGAATACATTCCTGTTGTGCGTGTGACAAATTTATCTCGTACAATTGATGAATTGAAGGAACGCGGTCTTTGGATTGCGGGTACAGATGCAAAAGGAAAAACGGATTACCGTAACCTAGATGGTAATATGCCAATCGGATTAGTAATTGGTAGCGAAGGGAAAGGTATGAGCCGTATTATTGGCGAAAAATGTGATTTCCTAATTCACTTACCGATGGTTGGTAAAGTTACATCCTTAAATGCTTCGGTAGCTGCAAGTCTGTTAATGTATGAGGTATATCGTAAACGTCAACAAATCGGTGAGTGAAAATGAACGATATTTTAATCGTTGATGGTTACAACATTATTGGGGCTTGGAGAGACTTAAAAAAATTGAAGGATGTAGATTTACAGGCATCAAGGGACGCGCTAATTGATAAAATGGCGGATTATCAAGGCTACACAGGAACGAGAGTAATAATTGTATTTGATGCTTATACAGTTCACGGTATTGAGAAGAAGATGAAACAATCGCGTGTTGAAGTTATTTTCACAAGGAAAAATCAAACGGCCGATGAAAAAATTGAACAGCTCGCGATTGAGCTTCGTAACATTAATACACAAATTTATGTTGCGACTTCTGATTATACGGAGCAGTGGGTCATCTTTGCGCAAGGAGCACTTAGGAAATCAGCTCGCGAACTAGAGATAGAAGTGCAGGCGATGGAACAACAAGTGCGCCAGCAGACGCAAGTTACAAAAGAGAAACAGCCTACTATGCGAACGATATTTAGTAAAGATATTACAGAAAAATTAGAAAAATTAAGGCGAGGAGAGCGTTGAAACATTGACGCTCTTCAAACGCTTACTGTATAATATTTCTAAATAAATAGCGGTCGGAGGGATCAGAGTGGAAGCAGGCTTCGTAAGTACCAACAACGTTACGTTTCGCGATTTAGAGGATGAGGCGATAGTTGAGTTAGTTCGAAAAGGTAATATTGATGCTCTTGAATATTTAATTCACAAGTATAAGAACTTTGTTCGTGCAAAATCAAGATCGTATTTTTTAGTAGGGGCCGATCGAGAGGATATTGTTCAAGAGGGTATGATTGGATTGTTTAAAGCAATTCGTGATTATAAAGAGGACAAGCTATCTTCTTTTAAAGCATTTGCTGAATTGTGTATTACTCGTCAAATTATTACTGCTATTAAGACAGCAACGAGACAAAAACATATTCCTTTAAATTCGTATGTTTCTTTAGATAAACCGATTTACGATGAGGAATCTGATCGTACGCTATTAGATGTTATTTCGGAAGCAAAGGTGACTGATCCTGAAGAGATGATCATCAGTCAGGAAGAATATACCGACATAGAACTAAAAATATCTGAATTATTAAGCGATTTAGAAAGAAAAGTTCTTTCTTTATATTTGGATGGTCGTTCTTATCAAGAAATCTCAGAGCAACTAAATAGGCATGTGAAATCGATTGATAATGCTCTGCAACGTGTAAAAAGAAAATTGGAACGATATATGGAAATGAGAGAAAATACAACTTTAAACTCATAGTATATGCTGCAGGAGTGAAGTGAATCTCCTGCTTTCTTTTTGTAAGAGAGTAAGCGGCATGTCATTGACATTACCTTTTATTGTATGATACATTTTTAGGGACATAACGTTACAAGGTTGGTGTAACAAATGAGAAAAAAAGTTGTACTCTCATGTGAAGAGTGTAAAAATCGAAACTACTCTACAATGAAAGATACGAGCTCAGTGGAGCGACTTGAGATAAAGAAGTTTTGTAAAACATGCAATCAGCATACAGTTCATAAGGAAACAAAATAAATAATCGAAATAATACACTGGAGGTCCCGTAAATGCGTTTGACGAACTTTTTCGGCGATGTAGGTCGCGAAATGAAAAAAGTAAGTTGGCCTAAGAAAGACGAATTACTCCGTTCAACAACTACTGTTATTGCAACAGTTGTATTCTTTGCGATTTTCTTCGCAGTGGTTGATATGGGTATTTCTTCTTTAATTCGGTTAATTCTTGAATAAGAAGTACTTATCCATGATATAATGTTATTTATACGAACTGTGTAAAAGCCCGGTGAACGGGTTTTTTCATTTGCACAAAAAAATGTACGTCAGGGAGGGAAGGACGCTCGTCCTAAATGAATGGAAAAAAGTTGGTATGTTGTCCATACTTATTCTGGATATGAAAATAAAGTAAAAGCAAACCTAGAGAAACGTGTAGAATCAATGGGAATGCAAGATAAAATTTTCCGTGTTGTTGTCCCAGAAGAAGTAGAAGTAGAAATGAAAAACGGAAAAGAAAAATTAACAAAAAGAAAAGTATTCCCAGGTTATGTGTTAGTTGAACTAATTATGACTGACGATTCTTGGTATGTTGTCCGTAATACACCAGGCGTGACAGGTTTTGTTGGATCTTCTGGATCAGGTTCAAAACCATCTCCTCTATTAGAAGAGGAAGTTGTTACCATTATGAAGCATATGGGAATGGACAATGAAGTTGTTGATTTTGACTTTGAACTTCATGAAACAGTGCGTGTAAATGAAGGTCCGTTCGCAAACTATACAGGTGCAATCGAAGAAATTGATATGGAAAAACAAAAAGTACGAGTGCTTGTAGATATGTTTGGTCGTGAAACACCGGTCGAGCTGGACTTCCATCAAATTGAAAAATTATAAAATGAAACTTGAAATGAATTGTAAAAAGTGATAATATCTTTTAAGTCAGTACGTCTTCGGTAACGGAGACGTTTTTTGAAAAAGATTTTATCGTTATAGATAAAATATGAAGTGGGAGGACAAATCATTGTCCAATTGACCACATCACGGACTTAAGGAGGTGTGTCTCGTGGCTAAAAAGGTAATTAAAATGGTAAAACTTCAAATTCCTGCAGGTAAAGCTAACCCAGCTCCACCAGTTGGTCCAGCATTAGGACAAGCGGGTGTTAACATCATGGGCTTCTGTAAAGAGTTCAACGCTCGTACAGCAGATCAAGCTGGTCTTATCATTCCTGTTGAAATTACGGTATTCGAAGACCGTTCATTCACTTTCATTACTAAAACTCCTCCTGCTGCTGTTCTTCTTAAGAAAGTAGCTGGTATCGAGTCTGGTTCTGGTGAACCAAATCGTAATAAAGTGGCAACTGTTAAGCGTGATAAAGTACGCGAAATCGCTGAAACTAAAATGCCTGACCTTAACGCTGCTAGCGTAGAAGCTGCAATGCGTATGGTTGAAGGTACTGCACGCAGTATGGGCATCGTTATCGAAGACTAATTCGATTTGTTTTTTGTAAAGAAGGTTGCGGGTCTGGAATTCCAATTCGCAACCTTTATTATCGTAAATGAGTATCGTTTTTAAATAAATGGATGGGCGCGCATCCTCGGGGTTTTCCCGGAATGAAGGCGTAAACGTGGGAGGTTATTCCGCTAAAACCACATTCAAGGAGGAAATAAACATGGCTAAAAGAGGTAAAAAGTACGTAGAAGCTGCGAAGCTTGTTGATCGTGCAACTGCTTACTCTGCAACAGAAGCAGTAGAATTAGTAAAGAAAACAAACACAGCTAAATTTGATGCAACTGTAGAAGCTGCATTCCGTTTAGGTGTTGATCCTAAGAAAGCTGACCAACAAATTCGTGGTGCAGTTGTTCTTCCACACGGTACTGGTAAAGTACAACGTGTATTAGTATTCGCTAAAGGTGAAAAAGCAAAAGAAGCTGAAGCTGCTGGTGCTGACTTCGTAGGCGATACTGATTACATCGGTAAAATCCAACAAGGTTGGTTCGATTTCGATGTAGTAGTAGCAACTCCAGACATGATGGGTGAAGTTGGTAAACTTGGTCGCGTATTAGGACCTAAAGGTTTAATGCCAAACCCTAAAACTGGAACAGTTACTTTCGATGTAACAAAAGCTGTTAACGAAATCAAAGCTGGTAAAGTTGAATACCGCGTTGATAAAGCTGGTAACATCCATGTTCCAATCGGTAAAGTATCTTTCGAAGATGCAAAATTAGTAGAAAACTTCAAAACAATTGCTGACACGCTATTAAAAGCTAAACCAGCTGCTGCAAAAGGTACTTACATGAAGAACGCAACTGTTGCTTCTACAATGGGACCTGGCGTACGTGTAGACGTTTCTACAATCGCGTAAAAATTGGAAGTTGACTTCATAAAGAAGTTTTAATATAATCATTTATGTTGTGAATTTAAATAGTGTACCGTAGACAGTAGGTGCCAATTTGGCTTAATTTCCTACCTAGGTGTTAATATACGAAACGGAATTTTTTTTCTGTGACTATATGCCTCCATGTCTACAACTGGGCATGGAGGTTTTTTAGTGCACTTTCGGTACATCTTCTATATAATCTACAGGAGGTGTAATAACATGAGCAAAGCAATCGAAACTAAACAACAAGTTGTGACTGAAATCGCTGAAAAACTTCGCGAAAGTAAATCTACAATCGTTGTTGACTACCGTGGTTTAACAGTATCTGAAGCAACAGAATTACGTAAAAACTTACGTGAAGCTGGCGTTGAGTTCAAAGTTTACAAAAACTCTTTAACTCGTCGTGCTGCAGAATCTGTTGAAATGGCTGAGTTAAACGAATTCTTAACAGGACCAAACGCAATCGCGTTCAGTAACGAGGATGTAGTTGCTCCTGCGAAAGTATTAAATGACTTCGCTAAAGATCATGAAGCTTTAGAAATTAAAGCGGGCGTAATCGAAGGTAAACTTGTAACACTTGATGAAGTTAAAGCTATCGCTACTCTTCCATCTCGTGAAGGCTTACTTTCTATGCTTCTTAGCGTTCTTCAAGCTCCAATCCGTAACCTGGCACTTGCTACTAAAGCAGTTGCAGATCAAAAGGAAGAGCAAGGCGCTTAATTTTTTAAAAGATAATTACGTGTTATCGATAAAACAATACAAACCTATTTAAGGGAGGATATTTACAATGACTAAAGAACAAATCATTGAAGCAGTTAAATCTATGACTGTATTAGAACTTAACGACTTAGTAAAAGCTATCGAGGAAGAATTCGGCGTAACTGCTGCTGCTCCTGTAGCTGTTGCTGGTGGCGCTGGAGAAGCTGCTGCTGAGAAAACTGAATTTGATGTGGAACTAACTAGCGCTGGTGCACAAAAAATCAAAGTTATCAAAGTTGTTCGTGAAATCACTGGTCTTGGCTTAAAAGAAGCTAAAGAATTAGTTGACAACACTCCAAAAGTAATCAAAGAAGCTGCTGCTAAAGAAGAAGCTGAAGAAATCAAAGCTAAACTTGAAGAAGTTGGCGCTGCTGTAGAAGTTAAGTAATTAACTTTTGATGCTTTAAAAAAAGCTCGCTCTCATGCGAGCTTTTTTTTTAACTGTAAAGAAAAGAGGTGGCCATATGGCAGACCATTATTTTTCTAACGACCCTTCGAGCAAAAGTGATCGTAAACGGTGGGAATATACATTGAGAGGATCGCGGTTTGTTTTTTTATCTGACCATGGGGTGTTTTCGAAAAACGAGGTGGACTTTGGTTCTCGTCTTTTAATTGAAGCGTTTCAAATGCCGGATATCAAAGGCGATGTATTAGATGTCGGATGTGGATACGGTCCAATCGGCTTATCATTGGCGAAAGAGTTTCAGGAGCGTAGTGTTCACATGGTGGATGTGAATGAAAGGGCACTTGGGCTTGCGGAAGAAAATGCGGTTAATAACAAAGTTGAAAACGTTCGTATTTTTCAAAGTAGCGTCTATGAAAATGTAGATGGCAAGTATGCTGCTATTCTATCTAATCCGCCGATTCGTGCTGGTAAGCATATCGTACATGAGATTTTAGAAGAAGCTGCCCATCATCTAGTACCGGGTGGAGAACTTTGGATTGTTATTCAAAAGAAACAAGGTGCACCATCTGCACTTAAAAAACTAGAGGAAACATTTTCTGAAGTCGAAGTTGTAGAAAAGAAAAAAGGATATTATATCATAAAATCAAAAAAACGTTGACGGTTTTTTTTTGCTATGTTACCATTATAAAATGCCAATATATGATTTTCTGCGTTGAGAAAGATGTATATTTTTGCTTCTCTTGGAAAAGATAGTAAAATCAGCAGATTATGAAACAGAATGATGGTTTTCTTATAGAAGCCATTTTTCTTTTTTGAACAGGTAGAAAGACTCAACGTATCTATCTTTGAGAGAAAAAGCTACGCTACTAGCGTTAGCTGTATTTATTTGTGATTTTGCACAATTTTTTTGTGCATTTATAATACTCATGATTTGAGGGGTGAAGCAGTTGACAGGTCAACTAGTTCAATACGGACGCCACCGCCAACGAAGAAGTTATGCCCGTATTAGTGAAGTATTAGAGTTACCAAATCTTATCGAAATTCAAACCTCTTCTTATCAGTGGTTTCTTGATGAGGGTTTGCGAGAAATGTTCCAAGACATTTCTCCGATTGAAGACTTTACGGGAAATCTATCGCTTGAATTTATCGACTACAGTTTAGGTGAACCGAAATACTCTGTAGAAGAATGCAAAGAGCGTGATGTGACGTACGCAGCACCACTTCGTGTGAAAGTTCGTCTAATCAACAAAGAAACTGGTGAAGTAAAAGAACAAGATGTGTTCATGGGAGATTTCCCACTCATGACAGAGACTGGAACATTCGTAATTAACGGTGCAGAACGTGTTATCGTTTCCCAGTTAGTTCGCTCTCCAAGCGTATACTATAGTGGCAAAGTGGATAAAAACGGAAAGCGTGGTTTTACTGCTACTGTAATTCCAAACCGCGGAGCTTGGTTAGAGTATGAAACAGATGCTAAGGATGTTGTATATGTGCGTATCGACCGTACGCGTAAACTTCCTGTAACTGTTTTGTTACGCGCATTAGGGTTTGGCTCTGATCAAGAAATCACCGAGCTTTTAGGTGATAACGAATACTTAAGCAATACGCTAGAAAAAGACAACACAGACAGCACGGAAAAAGCATTGCTTGAAATTTATGAGCGTCTACGTCCAGGTGAACCACCAACAGTAGAAAATGCAAAAAGCTTGCTTGTTTCGCGTTTCTTTGATCCAAAGCGCTATGATTTAGCAAATGTAGGTCGCTATAAGATCAACAAAAAGCTACACATTAAAAACAGATTGTTTAACCAACGCTTAGCTGAAACATTAGTAGATCCAGAAACTGGAGAGATTTTAGCGGCAGAAGGAACAGTCTTAGATCGCCGTACACTAGATCGCATTTTACCTTACTTAGAGAAAAACATTGGATTCAAAACAGCGAAACCAATGGGTGGAGTGGTAGAAGGCGATGTTGAGCTGCAATCTATTAAGATTTATGCTCCAGAGTCAGACGGTGAACGTTCTATCAATGTAATTGGGAATGCAAACATCACTCGTGACATAAAACACATCACACCAGGTGATATTCTTGCTTCTATTAGTTACTTCTTTAACCTGCTATACAAAGTAGGGGATACAGATGATATTGACCATTTAGGAAATCGTCGTCTGCGTTCTGTAGGGGAACTATTACAAAACCAATTCCGTATCGGTCTTTCTCGTATGGAACGTGTTGTTCGTGAGAGAATGTCGATCCAAGATACAAATGCAATTACACCGCAGGCGTTAATTAACATTCGTCCGGTTATTGCATCTATTAAAGAGTTCTTCGGAAGTTCTCAGTTATCTCAGTTCATGGATCAAACGAATCCATTAGCAGAGTTAACACATAAACGAAGACTATCTGCATTAGGACCCGGTGGTTTAACACGTGAGCGTGCAGGCTTTGAAGTACGTGACGTTCACTATTCTCACTATGGTCGTATGTGTCCGATTGAAACGCCAGAGGGACCAAACATCGGTTTGATTAACTCGTTATCTTCCTTCGCGAAAGTAAATGAGTTTGGTTTCATTGAAACACCATACCGTCGTGTTGATCCAGAAACTGGTCGTGTAACGGGCCATGTTGATTACTTAACAGCAGATGAAGAAGATAATTATGTTGTAGCCCAAGCGAACATGAAGTTATCTGAAGAAGGAGAATTCCTTGATGAAGATATCGTAGCTCGTTTCCGTGGTGAAAACATTGTCACAAATAAAGAACGTATCGACTACATGGATGTATCTCCAAAACAAGTAGTGTCCGCAGCGACAGCTTGTATTCCGTTCTTAGAAAACGATGACTCCAACCGTGCACTTATGGGTGCGAACATGCAACGTCAGGCGGTTCCGTTAATGAATCCGGAATCTCCGATTGTAGGTACAGGTATGGAGTACGTATCAGCAAAAGACTCAGGTGCTGCAGTAATTTGTAAACACCCTGGTGTTGTTGAACGCGTAGAAGCACGTGAAGTTTGGGTACGTCGCTATGTAGAAGTTGACGGTCAAAAAGTAAAAGGCGATTTAGATCGTTACAAAATGTTGAAATTCATTCGTTCTAACCAAGGAACATGTTACAACCAACGTCCAATCGTAAGTGTTGGCGATCAAGTTGTAAAAGGTGAAATCCTTGCGGATGGTCCTTCTATGGAAAAAGGTGAACTAGCACTTGGACGTAACGTGCTTGTTGGCTTTATGACATGGGACGGTTATAACTACGAGGATGCGATCATTATGAGTGAGCGCCTTGTAAAAGATGATGTGTACACTTCTATCCATATTGAAGAATATGAATCAGAAGCTCGTGATACGAAGCTTGGACCAGAAGAAATCACACGTGATATTCCGAACGTTGGGGAAGATGCACTTCGCAACCTTGACGAGCGAGGTATTATTCGTGTCGGTGCTGAAGTAAAAGACGGGGATCTACTTGTTGGTAAAGTAACGCCAAAAGGTGTAACAGAATTAACAGCAGAAGAACGTTTATTACATGCAATCTTCGGTGAGAAAGCGCGTGAAGTACGTGATACATCACTACGTGTACCACATGGTGGTGGCGGTATTATCTTAGACGTAAAAGTATTTAACCGTGAAGATGGCGATGAGTTGCCACCAGGTGTAAATCAACTTGTACGTGCATATATCGTTCAAAAACGTAAAATTTCTGAAGGTGACAAGATGGCCGGTCGTCACGGTAACAAAGGTGTTATCTCCCGTATTTTACCGGAAGAAGATATGCCGTACTTACCAGATGGCACACCAATCGATATCATGTTGAACCCATTAGGGGTACCATCTCGTATGAATATCGGTCAGGTATTAGAGCTTCACCTTGGTATGGCAGCAAGATACCTTGGCATCCATGTTGCAACACCAGTATTCGATGGTGCTCGTGAGGAAGATGTATGGGGTACAATTGAGGAAGCTGGTATGGCGAATGACGCGAAGACGATTCTATATGATGGACGTTCTGGTGAACCATTCGACAACCGTGTATCAGTTGGTGTCATGTACATGATTAAACTTGCGCACATGGTTGACGATAAACTTCATGCTCGTTCTACTGGACCATACTCACTTGTAACGCAACAACCTCTTGGAGGTAAAGCACAGTTCGGTGGACAACGTTTCGGTGAGATGGAGGTTTGGGCACTTGAAGCTTACGGTGCTGCTTATACTCTTCAAGAAATCTTAACAGTGAAGTCTGACGATGTTGTCGGCCGCGTTAAGACATACGAAGCAATTGTTAAAGGCGAAAATGTTCCAGAACCAGGCGTTCCAGAATCATTCAAAGTATTGATTAAAGAACTGCAAAGTTTAGGTATGGACGTTAAAATGATGTCTAGCGACGATACAGAAATTGAAATGCGTGATACGGAAGATGATGAACAGCAATCCGCAGACAAATTAAATATCGAAGTTGAGGCAACTAAGGAATAATTGGGATAACCTGTAGACTAAAAGGGAGGTAGGCCCCTTGATAGATGTAAATAACTTTGAATATATGAAGATTGGACTTGCTTCACCTGACAAGATTCGCTCTTGGTCATATGGTGAAGTTAAGAAACCAGAAACAATTAACTATCGTACGTTGAAGCCTGAAAAAGACGGCTTGTTCTGTGAGCGTATTTTCGGACCACAAAAGGACTGGGAATGTCATTGCGGAAAATATAAACGTGTACGTTATAAAGGTGTAGTTTGTGATCGATGTGGTGTTGAAGTAACGCGTGCGAAAGTACGTCGTGAACGTATGGGTCATATCGAATTAGCTGCTCCTGTATCTCATATTTGGTATTTCAAAGGTATCCCGAGCCGCATGGGACTTGTCTTAGACATGTCCCCTCGCGCGCTTGAAGAAGTAATTTATTTCGCTTCTTATGTTGTAACAGAAAGTGGCGATACACCACTTGATAAGAAGCAATTGCTTTCTGAAAAAGAATACCGTGCATATCGTGATCGATATGGCAGCACATTCCAAGCTGCTATGGGCGCAGAAGCGATTAAGAAGCTATTACAAGACATCGATTTAGATAAAGAAGTAGACTTCTTAAAAGAAGAATTAAAAACAGCACAAGGACAACGTCGTACTCGTGCTATTAAACGTCTAGAAGTATTAGAAGCATTCCGTAACTCTGGAAATGAGCCATCTTGGATGATCTTAGATGTTCTTCCAGTTATCCCACCAGAACTACGCCCAATGGTACAGTTAGATGGTGGACGTTTTGCAACTTCTGACTTAAACGACCTATACCGTCGTGTAATTAATCGTAACAACCGTTTAAAACGTCTATTGGACTTAGGTGCACCAAGCATTATCGTTCAAAACGAAAAACGTATGTTACAAGAAGCTGTAGATGCGTTAATCGATAACGGCCGCCGTGGTCGTCCAGTTACTGGACCAGGTAACCGTCCGTTAAAATCACTATCTCACATGCTGAAAGGTAAACAAGGACGTTTCCGTCAAAACTTATTAGGTAAACGTGTTGACTACTCTGGTCGTTCTGTAATCGTTGTAGGACCGAACTTAAAGATGTACCAATGTGGATTACCAAAAGAAATGGCGCTTGAACTGTTCAAACCTTTCGTTATGAAAGAGTTAGTGGAAAAAGGGTTAGCACACAACATTAAGAGTGCGAAACGTAAAATCGAGCGTGTACAACCTGAAGTTTGGGATGTTTTAGAATCTGTGATTAAAGAGCATCCAGTACTTCTAAACCGTGCTCCAACACTTCACCGTCTTGGTATCCAAGCGTTCGAACCTACATTAGTAGAAGGACGTGCAATCCGTCTTCATCCACTTGTATGTACTGCATACAACGCGGACTTTGACGGTGACCAAATGGCGGTTCACGTTCCGTTATCATCAGAAGCACAAGCTGAAGCGCGTCTTCTTATGTTAGCGGCACAAAACATCTTGAACCCGAAAGACGGAAAACCAGTTGTTACACCATCTCAGGATATGGTATTAGGTAACTACTACCTAACACTTGAGCGTGAGGGTGCAATTGGTGAAGGTATGGTGTTCAAAGATACAAATGAAGCATTGCTTGCGTACCAAAATGGATATGTACATCTTCATACTCGTGTCGCAGTTGCTGCAAGCTCAGTGAATAACAATGAAACATTTACTGAAGAGCAAAAGAGCAAGCTTCTATTAACAACAGTTGGTAAATTAATATTTAACGAAATCTTACCGAAGTCGTTCCCTTATATTAACGAGCCAACAAATTCAAACCTTGAAAAAGAAACACCAGCGAAGTATTTCGTTGAAAAAGGTGCGAACATTAAAGAGATTATTGCTAGTCGCGAAGAAGTGGCACCATTTAGCAAGAAAATCCTTGGTAACATCATTGCGGAAGTGTTTAAACGTTTCCAAATTACAGAAACGTCTCGCATGCTTGACCGTATGAAAAACTTAGGATTTAAACATTCTACAAAAGCTGGTATTACAGTTGGGGTAGCAGATATTCTTGTATTAGGTGAAAAAGATGAAATTCTCCACGAAGCACAAGCAAAAGTAGATAAAGTAATTAAACAATTCCGTCGCGGTTTAATCACGGAAGAAGAACGTTACGATCGCGTTATCTCTATTTGGAGTAATGCGAAAGATGTTATCCAAGGAAAACTGATGAAATCCTTGAATAAGCGCAACCCAATCTTTATGATGAGTGACTCTGGTGCCCGTGGTAACGCATCGAACTTCACTCAGCTTGCTGGTATGCGTGGTTTGATGGCCAACCCATCTGGTCGTATCATCGAACTTCCAATCAAATCAAGTTTCCGTGAAGGTTTAACAGTACTTGAGTACTTCATCTCTACGCATGGTGCGCGTAAAGGTCTTGCCGATACAGCACTTAAGACTGCCGATTCTGGTTATTTAACACGTCGTCTTGTAGACGTTGCACAAGATGTAATCGTCCGTGAAGATGATTGTGGAACAGATCGTGGTTTACTAATTGGTGCGATTAAAGAGGGTAATGAAGTTATCGAGTCATTATATGATCGTCTTGTTGGACGTTTTGCAAGAAAAACTGTAAAACATCCTGAAACAGGTGAAGTATTAGTTCGTGAAAATGAATTAATTACTGAAGATATCGCTCACATCGTTGAAAACTCAGGTGTGGAAACAGTAAACATCCGTTCAGCGTTTACATGTAACACTCGCCATGGTGTATGTAAGAAATGTTACGGTCGTAACTTAGCAACTGGAACAGACGTAGAAGTAGGGGAAGCGGTAGGTATTATCGCGGCTCAATCTATCGGTGAGCCAGGTACACAGTTAACGATGCGTACATTCCATACAGGTGGGGTTGCCGGAGATGATATCACACAAGGTTTACCTCGTATCCAAGAGATCTTCGAAGCTCGTAATCCGAAAGGTCAGGCAGTTATCAGTGAGATCGACGGTGTTATCGCGGCGATCAACGATGTTAAAGATCGTCAAGAGGTTGTTGTACAGGGTGAGGTTGAAGCTCGCACGTATGCAATTCCTTACGGTGCTCGTCTGAAAGTAGCTCCAGGACAACAAATTAGCCACGGAAAAGAGTTAACAGAAGGTTCTATTGATCCGAAAGAATTACTAAAAGTAACAGACATTACATCAGTTCAAGAATACTTACTACGTGAAGTTCAAAAAGTATACCGTATGCAAGGGGTAGAAATTGGTGACAAGCACGTAGAGGTAATGGTACGTCAAATGCTTCGCAAAGTTCGTGTAAGCGATGCGGGTGAAACAGACGTATTACCAGGAACATTACTGGATATCCATCAGTTTACTGATGCGAATGCGAAGGTGTTACTATCTGGTAAACAACCAGCAACAGCAAGACCAGTACTTCTTGGTATTACAAAAGCTTCACTTGAAACAGATTCATTCTTATCTGCAGCGTCGTTCCAAGAAACAACTCGCGTTCTAACAGATGCAGCAATTAAAGGCAAGCGCGATGAACTTCTAGGATTGAAAGAGAATGTTATTATCGGTAAACTTGTTCCTGCTGGAACTGGTATGAATCGTTATCGTAAAGTCGATCTTGTTAAAACAACACAAGACGACATGAATGTAGAAAACGATGAAGTTTACGTGGAACAGTAAAATTTTCCGTCGTAAATTTTGTATAAAAACAGATAATCCTAGTTGACATTGTATGAGTCAAAATGTTACTATAAGCAAGGTTGCTCCTGAACGATGCTTTGGAGGATATGTATATGTCTTATCAAAAAGTATCAAATGCTGAAAATGTAGTCGTTGGTCATAAACGGACATTGGAAGCAATCAAAAATGGTACAGTTAAAGAAGTTGTCATTGCAGAAGATGCTGATATGCGGTTAACCCATATTATTGCTCGCACTGCGTTACAACATAACGTGCCCATAACCAAAGTTGAATCAGTTCGTAAGCTTGGAAAAGCTTCGGGGATTCAAGTAGGAGCTTCAGCAATAGGAATAATAAGTTAAAACTGTTTTTGTGAGGAGAGAGCATTTGCTCTCCCTTGCAAAAACTTTGTTTTCAACTAATAATGAACCACCTGGATATGTGGTCATACAAACATGCGAAGGGAGGATAAATCAAATGCCTACTATTAACCAATTAGTGAGAAATGGTCGTACTGATAAAGTATGGAAATCTAAATCACCTGCGTTAAACAAAGGTTTCAACTCTTTAAAGAAAAAATCAACTGATATCTCTGCACCTCAAAAACGTGGTGTATGTACTCGTGTTGGTACAATGACTCCAAAGAAACCGAACTCAGCGTTACGTAAATACGCTCGTGTACGTTTAACAAACGGTATCGAGGTTACTGCTTACATCCCAGGTATCGGTCATAATCTACAAGAGCATAGCGTAGTATTAATTCGCGGTGGTCGTGTAAAGGATTTACCGGGGGTACGTTACCACATCGTTCGTGGTGCGCTTGACACAGCTGGTGTTGACAAACGTATGCAAGGACGTTCTAAATATGGTACTAAGAGACCAAAACCTGCTAAAAAATAATAAACTTAAAATGAAAGGAGGAACTCAATATGCCTCGTAAAGGACCTGTTGCGAAACGTGACGTGTTACCAGATCCAATGTACAATTCTAAACTTGTAACACGCCTAATCAACAAAATGATGGTTGACGGTAAAAAAGGTAAATCTCAAACAATTCTTTATAACGCGTTCGATATCGTTCGTGAACGTGCTGGTAAAGAACCAATGGAAGTATTCGAGCAAGCTCTTAAGAACATCATGCCTGTTCTTGAAGTACGCGCTCGTCGTGTTGGTGGTGCTAACTACCAAGTTCCAGTTGAGGTTCGTCCAGAACGCCGTACAACTTTAGGTCTTCGCTGGTTAGTAAACTATGCTCGTCTTCGTGGTGAAAAAACTATGGAAGAGCGTTTAGCTTACGAAATCTTAGATGCAGCTAACAATGCTGGTGCATCTGTTAAGAAACGTGAAGACACTCATAAAATGGCAGAAGCTAACAAAGCATTTGCTCATTACCGTTGGTAGGATTCAACGTAAAATAAATTGTAAGCATAAACCGCTTTATTTGTCGCTTATGGAAGTGTGGAGAGGGAGAATGCCTCTCCCTTTCAATGGGCGCTCGTTTTACATAATGAGGGTACTGAACATACTGACATATGTAACAAAATAAAGTGGCTTTTTTGCTACTTAAAATAAAAATAATCCAATCCATATATGGAAGGAGCAAGACACCAAATGGCAAGAGAGTTCTCTTTAGAAAACACTCGTAATATTGGTATCATGGCTCACATCGATGCTGGTAAAACAACAGCAACTGAACGTATCCTGTACTATACAGGCCGTATTCATAAAATCGGTGAAACTCACGAAGGTGCATCTCAGATGGACTGGATGGAGCAAGAGCAAGAGCGTGGTATCACAATTACTTCTGCTGCAACTACAGCTCAATGGAAAGGTCACCGTGTAAACATCATTGACACTCCAGGACACGTAGACTTCACAGTAGAAGTAGAACGTTCTTTACGCGTACTTGATGGCGCAGTAGCAGTACTTGATGCACAATCTGGTGTAGAACCACAAACAGAAACTGTTTGGCGTCAGGCTACTACTTACGGCGTACCTCGTATCGTATTCGTTAACAAAATGGATAAAATCGGTGCAGACTTCTTATACTCTGTAGGTACAATCCATGACCGTTTACAAGCAAACGCACACCCAATTCAGTTACCAATCGGTGCTGAAGATGAGTTCAATGGTATCATTGATCTTGTTGAAGAGTGTGCTTACATGTACGGTAACGATTTAGGAACGGATATTCAACGTATCGAAATTCCTGAAGAACATAAAGAGCTAGCTGAAGAATACCGTGGGAAACTTATTGAAGCGGTAGCTGAGCTTGATGAAGAAATGATGATGAAGTACCTAGAAGGTGAAGAAATCACTGTAGAAGAGCTTAAAGCTGGTATCCGTAAGGCTACAACTTCTGTAGAATTCTTCCCAGTAATCTGTGGTTCTGCATTCAAAAATAAAGGTGTTCAAATTCTGTTAGATGCAGTTATCGACTACCTACCGTCTCCATTAGACGTACCTGCTATTAAAGGTACTCTTCCAGATACAGACGAAGAAGTAGAACGTCATTCTAGCGATGAAGAGCCTTTCGCGGCATTAGCATTCAAAATCATGACTGACCCTTATGTTGGTAAGTTAACATTCTTCCGTGTGTACTCTGGTGTGTTAAACTCTGGATCATACGTGAAAAACTCAACTAAAGGTAAGCGTGAGCGTGTAGGTCGTATCCTACAAATGCACGCAAACAGCCGTGAAGAGATTTCAACAGTTTACGCTGGTGACATCGCTGCTGCTGTAGGTTTAAAAGATACTACTACTGGTGATACTCTTTGTGACGAGAAGAGCCTTGTTATCCTTGAGTCTATGGAATTCCCAGAGCCAGTAATTTCTGTAGCTATCGAACCAAAATCTAAAGCTGACCAAGATAAAATGGGTACAGCATTATCTAAGCTTTCTGAAGAAGATCCAACATTCCGTGCTCACACTGACCAAGAAACTGGCCAAACAATCATCGCTGGTATGGGTGAACTTCACCTTGATATCATCGTTGACCGTATGCGCCGTGAATTCAAAGTAGAAGCAAACGTTGGTGCTCCTCAGGTAGCATACCGTGAGACTTTCCGCGCTGCTGCGAAAGTTGAAGGTAAGTTCGCTCGTCAATCTGGTGGTCGTGGACAATTCGGTCACGTTTGGATTGAGTTTGAACCTAACGAAGAAGGTAAAGGATTCGAATTCGAAAACAAGATCGTCGGTGGTGTAGTTCCACGTGAATACATCCCAGCTGTTGGAGCAGGTCTTGAAGATGCACTTAAAAATGGTGTACTAGCTGGTTATCCACTAGTTGACATTAAAGCTGCATTAGTTGACGGATCTTACCATGATGTTGACTCCTCTGAGATGGCGTTCAAAATCGCTGCATCTATGGCGCTTAAAGCTGCGGTTTCTAAATGTAGCCCAGTAATTCTTGAGCCAATGATGAAAGTTGAAGTTGTAATTCCTGAAGAGTACATGGGTGACATTATGGGTGACGTAACATCTCGTCGTGGACGTGTAGAAGGTATGGAAGCTCGCGGTAACGCACAAGTTGTTCGCGCTATGGTTCCACTTTCTGAAATGTTCGGTTATGCAACGTCATTACGTTCTAACACTCAAGGACGCGGAACATTCTCAATGACATTTGATCATTATGAAGAAGTACCGAAGTCTGTTTCAGAAGAAATTATTAAAAAAAATAAAGGTGAATAATTGATTTTTATCGATTGTTCAAGTATAACTACTTATGTAAGCTTAGAAAGTGAGGCTTAAGTCTTACTTTCTAGTCTAAATATAAAATAACCTATATAAACTAAGGAGGAATTTAGAATGGCTAAAGCTAAATTCGAACGTTCTAAACCCCATGTTAACATCGGTACAATTGGCCACGTTGACCATGGTAAAACTACATTAACTGCTGCGATCACTACAGTTCTTGCAAAAGCTGGTGGTGCTGAAGCACGCGGATACGACCAAATCGATGCTGCTCCAGAAGAAAGAGAGCGCGGTATCACAATCTCAACTGCACACGTTGAGTACGAAACTGAAACTCGTCACTATGCACACGTTGACTGCCCAGGACATGCTGACTATGTTAAAAACATGATCACTGGTGCTGCTCAAATGGACGGCGGTATCTTAGTAGTATCTGCTGCTGATGGCCCAATGCCTCAAACACGTGAGCACATCCTTCTTTCTCGTCAAGTAGGTGTACCTTACATCGTTGTATTCTTAAACAAATGCGACATGGTAGACGACGAAGAACTATTAGAATTAGTAGAAATGGAAGTTCGCGACCTATTATCTGAATACGGATTCCCAGGCGACGACATTCCTGTAGTTAAAGGTTCTGCTCTTAAAGCTCTTCAAGGAGATGCTGAGTGGGAAGCTAAAATCGTTGAGTTAATGGCTGAAGTTGATGCTTACATCCCAACTCCAGAACGTGAAACTGACAAACCATTCTTAATGCCTGTAGAGGATGTATTCTCTATCACAGGTCGTGGTACAGTTGCTACTGGTCGCGTAGAGCGCGGTGTAGTTAAAGTTGGTGACGTAGTAGAAATCATCGGTCTTGCTGAAGAGAATGCTACTACAACTGTAACTGGTGTAGAAATGTTCCGTAAGCTTCTTGACCAAGCTGAAGCTGGAGACAACATCGGTGCTTTACTTCGTGGGGTTGCTCGTGAAGATATCCAACGTGGACAAGTTCTTGCTAAAACTGGCTCTGTAAAAGCTCACGCTAAATTCAAAGCTGAAGTTTTCGTATTATCTAAAGAAGAAGGTGGACGTCACACTCCATTCTTCGCTAACTACCGTCCGCAATTCTATTTCCGTACAACTGACGTAACTGGTATCATCCAATTACCAGAAGGTACTGAAATGGTAATGCCTGGTGACAACGTTGAAATGACTATCGAACTTATCGCTCCAATCGCAATCGAAGAGGGAACTAAGTTCTCTATTCGTGAAGGTGGACGTACAGTAGGTTACGGCGTAGTTGCAACTATCGTTGAGTAATCTTAACTGATATATAAGACCCAAGGGATTTTCCCTTGGGTCTTTTTATGTTTATTTATATAGAAGAAAGGTTTTTTTAATTTTGATGAGTTTCTTCTATAGTATATAAATCGTAAAAATAGATAATCCAAAAACTGTAAAAAGAATTACGACAGATGAAAACTTGAAATTCTTTAAAGTGCCATGTATAATAGCAAAAGTAGAGAAAAGCAGATGCAAACAAAAAGATGCTTGCATCTAGACGAATAACATTGTATAATAGACAATGTTGGTCTTTGACTGCGATGAAGTGGAAGGTTGCTGACACACCCGGCCGCTTTGCCATGGCATGGTGTGAGGAAATTTCCATGGAGAAGGTCTATTTTAGAAATAGGCGAACGAAGGAGGGAAAATAATGGCAAAAGAAAAAATTCGTATCCGTTTAAAAGCTTACGATCACCGTATTCTTGATCAGTCAGCTGAGAAAATTGTAGAAACAGCTAAGCGTTCTGGGGCAACAGTTTCTGGTCCGATCCCATTACCAACTGAGAAAACTGTTTACACAATTCTTCGTGCTGTTCATAAGTACAAAGATTCTCGTGAGCAATTCGAAATGCGCACGCACAAACGTCTAATCGACATCGTGAGCCCTACTCCACAAACAGTAGACTCATTAATGCGTTTAGACTTACCATCTGGTGTAGATATCGAAATCAAACTATAATTTATATAACTTAAAAATGTAGGAGGTGTAACTCATGACCAAAGGAATCTTAGGAAGAAAGATCGGTATGACTCAAGTATTTGCTGAAAACGGTGAGCTAATCCCTGTAACAGTAATCGAATCAACTCCAAACGTTGTTCTTCAAAAGAAAACAACTGAAACTGATGGCTACAATGCGATCCAGTTAGGATTTGACGATAAACGTGAAAAATTAGCTAACAAGCCTGAACAAGGTCACGTTGCTAAAGCAACTACTGCTCCTAAGCGCTTCATTCGCGAAATCCGCGATGCAGACGTGGACGGATTAGAGGTTGGTCAAGAGGTAAAAGTTGAAGTTTTCACTGCAGGTGAAATCGTTGACGTAACAGGAATTTCTAAAGGTAAAGGTTTCCAAGGTGCTATTAAACGCCACGGACAATCTCGCGGACCTATGTCTCACGGTTCTCGTTATCACCGTCGTCCAGGTTCAATGGGCCCAGTTGCTCCGAACCGCGTATTCAAAGGCAAAAAACTTGCTGGACGTATGGGTGGAGACCAAGTTACGGTTCAAAACTTAGAAATCGTTCAAGTTGACGCTGAGCGCAACTTATTGTTAGTAAAAGGTAACGTTCCAGGTGCTAAGAAATCTCTTGTAGTTGTTCAAGGCGCTGTGAAGGCTAGCAAATAATTCACAATAGGAAGGAGGAATTCCAATGCCAAAAGTTACTTTATATAACCAAACTGGTTCACAGGTTGGTGAAATCGAATTAGCTGAAGCTATTTTCGGTATCGAACCAAATGAAGCTGTACTTTTTGAAGCTGTAATGATGCAACGTGCGTCTTTACGTCAAGGTACACACAAAGTAAAAACTCGCTCTGAAGTGCGCGGTGGAGGTCGTAAACCATGGCGTCAAAAAGGAACTGGACGTGCTCGTCAAGGTTCTATCCGCTCTCCTCAATGGCGTGGTGGTGGTACGGTATTCGGACCTACACCAAGAAGCTATGCTTACAAACTTCCTAAGAAAGTTCGTCGCTTAGCTATTAAATCTGCATTAGCTACTAAAGTAGTAGAGAACAACATTGTAGTTCTTGAAGACCTAGTGTTAAATGCACCAAAAACAAAAGACATGGTAGCAGTACTTAAAGGATTAACTGTTGAAAAGAAAGCTCTTATCGTAACTGCTGATGCAAACGAATCTGTAGAGTTATCTGCTCGCAATATTCCTGGAGTAACAGTAATCACTGCTGATGGCGTAAACGTTTTAGACGTGCTTCATCATGATAAGCTAATCATGACAAAAGCGGCAGTGGAAAAAGTAGAGGAGGTGCTTGCATAATGAGAGATCCTCGTGATATCATTAAGCGCCCAGTTATCACTGAACGTTCTATGGAAATGATGGCTGAAAAAAAATACACGTTCGATGTGGACGTTAAATCTAATAAAACAGAAGTTAAAGATGCTGTAGAAGCGATCTTTGGTGTTAAAGTAGAAAAAGTGAACATCATGAACTACAAGCCGAAAGCAAAACGCGTTGGTCGTCACGCTGGTTTTACTAACCGTCGTCGTAAAGCAATCGTTAAGCTAACTGCTGACAGCAAAGAAATCGAAATCTTCCAAGGCGTTTAATTCTTACTAAAGAAGGAGGGAAATTGAGATGGCAATTAAAAAGTATAATCCAACTACTAATGGTCGTCGTAACATGACAACGAATGATTTCGCTGAAATTACGACTGACAGACCGGAAAAATCTTTACTTGCGCCTTTAAGCAAAAAGGCTGGTCGTAATAACCAAGGTAAAATCACTGTACGTCACCAAGGTGGCGGACATAAGCGTCAATACCGTATCATCGACTTCAAACGTAACAAAGATGGAATTCCAGGACGCGTTGCTACGATCGAATACGATCCAAACCGCTCTGCGAATATCGCATTAATTAACTACGTTGACGGTGAAAAACGTTACATTCTTGCTCCTAAGAACTTAGAAGTAGGTATGGAAGTTATGTCTGGCGCTGATGCTGATATTAAAATCGGTAACGCATTACCATTAATCAACATTCCAGTAGGTACTGTTGTTCATAATATCGAGCTTAAGCCTGAACGCGGCGGACAATTAGTTCGTTCTGCAGGAACTTCTGCTCAAGTACTTGGTAAAGAAGGAAAATACGTACTTGTACGTTTAACTTCTGGTGAAGTACGTCTAGTATTATCTGCTTGTCGTGCTACAGTAGGTCAAGTAGGTAACGAACAACATGAACTTATCAAAATCGGTAAAGCAGGTCGCTCTCGCTGGTTAGGCAAGCGCCCAACTGTTCGTGGTTCTGTAATGAACCCAGTTGATCACCCACACGGTGGTGGTGAAGGTCGCTCACCAATCGGACGTAAGTCTCCAATGTCTCCATGGGGTAAACCAACTCTTGGATTCAAGACTCGTAAGAAAAATAAAGCGTCTGATAAATTTATCGTTCGTCGTCGTAAAAAATAATGGGATTGTAGTACGGTTCATTTCTAGAACCGTACGCCAATCACGAAGGGAGGCACCAAAATGGCTCGTAGCTTAAAAAAAGGACCATTTGTCGATGATCACTTAATGAGTAAAATGGAAAAATTAGTTGCATCTGAGCAAAAACAAGTTGTTAAAACTTGGTCTCGCCGTTCAACAATCTTCCCTCAGTTCATCGGTCATACAATTGCTGTATATGACGGTCGTAAACACGTACCTGTGTACATCACTGAGGATATGGTTGGCCATAAGTTAGGTGAATTCGCACCAACTCGTACGTATAAAGGTCACCTTGCTGACGATAAGAAAACTAGAAGATAATGAGAGGAGGCATTTCAATGCAAGCTAAAGCAGTAGCGAGAACAGTTCGTATTGCCCCTCGTAAAGTTCGTTTAGTAGTAGACTTAATCCGAGGTAAGCAAGTGGGTGAAGCGATTGCTATCCTTAACCACACACCAAAAACTGCTTCTCCAGTTGTAGAGAAAGTTTTAAAATCTGCAATCGCAAATGCAGAACATAATTATGAAATGGATGTTAACAACCTAGTTGTTGAAACAGTTTTCGTTGACGAAGGTCCTACGTTAAAACGTTTCCGTCCACGTGCAATGGGTCGTGCAAGCCAAATTAACAAACGCACAAGCCACATTACAGTTGTGGTATCAGAAAAAAAGGAGGGATAATCGATGGGTCAGAAGGTTAATCCAATTGGTCTTCGTGTCGGTGTTATTCGTGACTGGGAATCTCGTTGGTTCGCTGAAAAAGATTACGCTACACTTTTACATGAAGACATCAAAATCCGTGAATACATCACAGCTCGCTTAAAAGATTCTGCTGTTGCTAAAGTAGAAATCGAACGCGCAGCAAATCGTGTAAATGTTACAATTCACACTGCAAAACCTGGTATGGTAATTGGTAAAGGTGGTACTGAAGTTGAAGCACTTCGTAAAGCTCTTAACCAACTTACAGGCAAGCGTGTACACATCAACATTTTAGAAGTTAAGAGAGCTGATCTTAACGCTAAATTAGTAGGGGAAAACATCGCTCGTCAATTAGAAAACCGTGTATCTTTCCGTCGTGCACAGAAGCAAGTAATTCAACGTGCTATGCGTGCAGGAGCTAAAGGTATCAAAACACAGGTTTCTGGTCGTCTTGGCGGAGCTGATATCGCTCGTGCAGAATCTTACAGTGAAGGAACTGTTCCACTTCATACACTTCGCGCTGATATTGACTATGCAGCAGTTGAAGCTGATACAACATACGGTAAATTAGGCGTAAAAGTATGGATCTACCGTGGAGAAGTCCTTCCTACAAAAAAGAAAGCTTCTGAGGAAGGAGGAAAATAATATGTTAATGCCTAAACGCGTAAAATATCGTAGAGAGCATCGTGGTAAAATGCGTGGTCGTGCAAAAGGTGGAGCTGAAATTGCTTTCGGTGAATTCGGTCTTCAAGCGCAAAACGCTTCATGGATCACTAACCGTCAAATCGAAGCAGCTCGTCGTGCAATGACTCGTTATATGAAACGTGGCGGTAAAGTATGGATTAAAATTTTCCCTTCTAAACCTTACACTGCAAAACCTCTTGAAGTACGTATGGGTTCCGGTAAAGGGGCACCAGAAGGCTGGGTAGCAGTAGTAAAACCTGGGAAAATTATGTTCGAAATCGCGGGTGTATCTGAAGAGGTAGCACGCGAAGCATTACGTCTTGCAGCTCACAAATTACCAGTGAAATGTAAATTCGTAAAACGTGAAGAAAATGGTGGTGAATCTAATGAAAACTAATGATATTCGTGAATTAACCACTGCCGAAATCGAAACAAAAGTTAAAGCTTTAAAGGAAGAGTTGTTTAATCTTCGCTTCCAACTTGCTACAGGACAATTAGAGAATCCAACTCGCATTCGTGAAGTGCGTAAAGCGATCGCTCGTATGAAAACTGTAGTTCGTGAAAGAGAGATCGGAATTAATCGATAAATTGAGGGGAGGTTTGCAAAGTGAGCGAACGTAACCAACGCAAAGTTTATACTGGTCGTGTTGTATCTGACAAAATGGACAAAACGATTACAGTTTTAGTTGAAACTTACAAAACTCATTCCTTGTACGGAAAACGCGTTAAGTATTCTAAGAAGTACAAAGCGCATGATGAGCAAAACCAAGCAAAAGTTGGCGATATCGTTAAAATCATGGAAACTCGCCCGCTTTCTGCTACTAAGCGTTTCCGTTTAGTTGAAATCGTTGAAGAAGCGGTTATTATCTAAATAGACGAATCGGAATTTTTAGTCCGAAGGGAGGTTTCATAACATGATCCAACAAGAATCTCGTTTGAAAGTTGCTGACAACTCTGGTGCACGTGAACTTTTAACAATTAAAGTATTAGGCGGCTCTGGTCGTAAATATGCTAACATCGGTGATATTATCGTTGCTACGGTAAAACAAGCAACACCAGGTGGCGTTGTTAAAAAAGGTGACGTTGTTAAAGCAGTAGTGGTACGTACGAAGAGCGGAGCTCGTCGTCCGGACGGTTCTTACATTAAATTTGATGAAAACGCAGCGGTTATCATTAAAGACGATAAGAGCCCACGTGGTACTCGTATCTTCGGACCAGTAGCTCGTGAATTACGTGATAGCAATTTCATGAAGATCGTTTCTTTAGCTCCAGAAGTTCTATAATTTAAGGTATTGCCTTGCTAAGGAGGTGCAGAATTAAGATGCATGTAAAAAAAGGTGATAAAGTACAGGTAATCACTGGTAAAGACAAAGGAAAACAAGGTGTTATCCTAGTAGCTTTCCCAAAAGAAAACCGTGTTATCGTTGAGGGTGTTAACATCGTAAAGAAACACTCTAAGCCATCTCAATTAAATCCACAAGGTGGAATCATCACGAAAGAAGCACCTATTCACGTATCTAATGTTATGCCATTAGATCCGAAAACAGGTGAACCTACTCGCGTAGGCTTCAAAGTGGAAGATGGTAAAAAAGTTCGTATTGCAAAAAAATCTGGTGAATTATTAGATAAATAATTTTCTTAAGAAAGGAGGTCACTTCATTGAATCGCCTTAAAGAGAAGTTCCAAAAGGAAATTACTCCTGCTCTAGTGAGCAAGTTTAACTATAAATCTGTAATGCAAGTACCGAAGATCGAAAAGATCGTTATCAACACTGGTGTTGGTGATGCGGTAGCAAACTCTAAAGCATTAGACAATGCTGTAGAGGAATTAACTCAAATCACAGGTCAAAAACCTGTTATCACTCGCGCGAAGAAATCTATCGCAGGTTTCCGTCTTCGTGAAGGTATGCCTATCGGTGCGAAAGTTACTTTACGCGGTGAGCAAATGTATGAGTTCTTCGACAAATTAGTAGCTGTTTCTTTACCACGTGTACGTGATTTCCGTGGTGTATCTAAGAAATCTTTTGATGGTCGTGGTAACTATACGTTAGGTGTTAAAGAGCAACTTATTTTCCCTGAGATTGATTATGATAAAGTAAGCAAAGTCCGCGGTATGGACATCGTAATCGTTACTACAGCGAAAACTGATGAAGAAGCTCGTGAACTTTTAACACAATTCGGTATGCCATTCCAAAAATAATGGAAGCCAACGCTAAGTAGAGGAGGCGAAAACGTGGCTAAAAAATCTATGATTGCGAAACAAAAGCGTACTCCTAAGTTTAAAGTACAAGAGTATACACGTTGCGAACGCTGCGGTCGTCCGCATTCTGTATACCGCAAATTTAAACTTTGCCGTATTTGTTTCCGTGAACTTGCATATAAAGGTCAAATTCCTGGTGTTAAAAAAGCTAGTTGGTAAAACCCACAAATGGGAAGGAGGTAAAACACATGGTGATGACAGATCCAATTGCAGATATGCTTACTCGCATCCGTAATGCGAACATGGTACGTCATGAGAAATTAGAGGTTCCTGCTTCTAAAATCAAAAAAGAGATCGCTGAACTTTTAAAACGTGAAGGTTTCATTCGTGATGTAGAATACATCGAGGATAACAAACAAGGTATCCTTCGTATTTTCCTGAAATATGGTGCAAACAATGAACGTGTAATCACTGGATTAAAACGTATCAGTAAACCTGGCTTACGCGTTTACGCTAAAGCTGACGAAGTACCACGTGTACTTAACGGATTAGGTATCGCTCTTGTTTCTACATCTAAGGGAGTAATGACAGACAAAGATGCTCGTCAATTACAAACTGGTGGAGAAGTAGTAGCATACGTTTGGTAATATATATTTAAAACGAACGGAGGTGTGACCACATGTCTCGTATTGGTAAAAAGATTCTTGAAATCCCTGCAGGTGTTACTATCACAGTTGCAGAAGACAATACTGTAACAGTAAAAGGCCCTAAAGGTGAATTAACTCGTACTTTCAATGCTGATATGTCTATCAAAATTGAAGAAAATACACTAACAGTTGAGCGTCCATCTGAACAGAAGGAACACCGTGCATTACACGGTACAACTCGTGCTTTAATCGGAAACATGGTTGAAGGTGTAACTACAGGTTTCGCACGCGGACTTGAATTAGTCGGTGTTGGTTACCGTGCTCAAAAACAAGGTGATAAACTTGTATTAAGCGTAGGTTATTCTCATCCAGTAGAAATGACTCCGGAAGCAGGACTTGAAGTTGAAGTACCTGCACCAACTAAAATCGTAATTAAAGGTATCGACAAGCAACGTGTTGGCGAATTTGCTGCTAACATCCGTGCTGTACGTGCTCCAGAGCCATATAAAGGCAAAGGTATTCGTTACGAAGGCGAAGTTGTTCGTCGTAAAGAAGGTAAAACTGCTAAGTAAACCCGTTAGGTGAGAGAAAGGAGTGACAAGAATGATCACTAAAGCTGATAAAAATGCGACTCGTAAGAAAAGACATGCACGCGTACGTGCTAAACTTACTGGTACTGCAGAACGTCCACGTTTAAACGTATTCCGTTCTAATCAACATATTTACGCTCAAGTTATTGATGATGTAAATGGTGTAACATTAGTAAGTGCATCTACTCTTGATAAAGACCTTGCTCTTAACGGTACTAGCAATATTGAAGCTGCTACGAAAGTTGGAGAATCAGTTGCTAAGCGTGCTGTAGAGAAAGGCGTTAAAGAAGTAGTATTTGATCGCGGTGGTTACTTATACCATGGCCGTGTTAAAGCTCTAGCTGAAGCTGCTCGTGAGGCTGGATTACAATTTTAATGGTCAAAGGAGGGAAAATTGATGCATCGCATTGACCCAAGTAAATTAGAACTTGAAGAACGTGTAGTTACGATAAATCGTGTCGCGAAAGTTGTTAAGGGTGGTCGTCGTTTCCGCTTTGCTGCACTAGTTGTAGTTGGCGATAAAAACGGTCATGTTGGATTCGGTACGGGTAAAGCACAAGAGGTACCAGACGCAATTCGCAAAGCTATCGAAGACGCTAAGAAAAACTTAATCACAGTACCATTAGTTGGTACAACAATTCCACACACAATCAACGGTCATTTTGGAGCTGGTGAAGTATTCTTAAAACCTGCTGCTGAAGGTACTGGAGTTATTGCTGGTGGACCAGTTCGTGCGGTTCTTGAATTAGCTGGTGTACAAGATATTCTTTCGAAATCTCTTGGTTCTAACACACCAATTAACATGATTCGCGCTACTGTGAACGGATTAAGCGAACTTAAGCGTGCTGAAGATGTTGCAAAATTACGCGGTAAATCTGTAGAAGAGCTACTAGGTTAAGAAGGAGGGAAAACAAATGGCGAAAAAGTTAGAAATTACCCTCACTCGTAGTGTAATTGGTCGTCCACAAGATCAACGTGCGACGGTAGAAGCTTTAGGTCTTAAAAAGTTGAATTCAACTGTAGTTAAGGAAGAAACTCCTGCTATTCTTGGTATGATCAACAAAGTTTCTCACCTTGTAACTGTAAAAGAAGCTTAAGGATAACTCATTAATATAAGGAGGTGCCTGGGAATGAAACTTCATGAATTAAAACCTGCAGAAGGTTCTCGTAAAGTACGTAACCGTGTCGGTCGCGGTATCGGTTCTGGTAACGGTAAAACTGCTGGTAAAGGTCATAAAGGACAAAACGCACGTTCTGGCGGCGGTGTTCGTCTTGGCTTTGAAGGTGGTCAAACTCCACTATTCCGTCGTTTACCAAAACGCGGCTTCACAAACATTAACCGTAAAGAGTTTGCTATCGTAAACTTAGCAACGTTAAATCGTTTTGAAGATGGTACAGAAGTAACACCTGAATTATTGCTGGAAACTGGCGTTATCAGCAAATTAAACGACGGTGTTAAAGTTCTTGCAAGCGGAGCAGTTGAGAAAAAACTTACTGTTAAAGCGCACAAGTTCTCTTCAAGTGCTAAAGAAGCAATTGAAGCAGCTGGCGGAACAGTTGAGGTGATCTAATGTTTCGTACAATCTCCAACTTTATGCGCGTTGCTGAGATAAGACGTAAAATATTATTCACTTTAGCGATGTTAATCGTATTCAGGATTGGCACGTTTATCCCAGTGCCATTTACAAATGGAGATGTACTGAAAGCACAAGATCAGTTAAATGCATTAGGAATCCTAAATACATTTGGCGGTGGCGCTTTGAAAAACTTCTCCATCTTCGCGATGGGAATCATGCCGTATATTACAGCATCCATCATCGTGCAATTATTGCAGATGGATGTTGTTCCTAAATTTTCGGAATGGTCGAAGCAAGGCGAAATGGGCCGTCGTAAGTTAACACAATTCACGCGTTACTTTACGATTGTTCTTGCGTTTATTCAGGCGTTTGGTATGTCAATCGGTTTTAACGGTATGGCAGGTGGCCAGTTAATTTTGAATCCAGGTTGGAGCACTTATTTATACATTGCAACGGTACTGACTGCTGGTACTGCATTTTTAATGTGGTTAGGTGAACAGATTACCGCTAAAGGTGTAGGAAATGGTATTTCCATTATTATCTTTGGTGGTATTGCCGCGGCGATCCCAAATGTATTACATCAAGTATACTTACAACAGTTTCAAAATGTCGGAGATCAACTGTTCATGAGTATCGTTAAAGTCGTATTGGTTTTACTAGCTGTGCTAGCAGTTGTAGTGGGTGTTATTTTCATCCAACAAGCTGTTAGAAAGATCCCGATTCAATATGCGAAGCGTGTAACAGGAGGAAATGGTAGTTATACTGGAGCACAAAACACACATTTACCGCTTAAGGTAAATAGTGCGGGTGTTATTCCAGTAATTTTTGCTGTTTCATTCTTAATTACACCTCCAACTATTGCACAGTTCTTCCCGAATCATGATATATCGCAGTGGATTATCAAAAACTTTAACTATTCTCACCCTGTGGGAATGATTATATATGTAGCGCTCATTGTAGCTTTCGCATATTTCTATGCATTTGTTCAGGTTAATCCAGAGCAAATGGCAGAGAATCTAAACAAACAAGGTGGATATGTTCCTGGTATTCGTCCGGGTAAGAATACAGAACAATATCTAACAAAAATCTTGTATCGTTTGACCTTTGTAGGATCTATTTTCCTAGCAGCGATTGCAATTCTTCCAGTTATATTTACCAAGCTGGGGAACCTTCCTCCATCTGCACAGATTGGTGGAACGAGTATGTTAATCGTTGTCGGCGTTGCTTTAGAAACAATGAAGCAGCTAGAAAGCCAACTGGTAAAACGCCATTACAAAGGGTTTATCAAGCAGTGAGTAAGTGGGAAGAGGTGTCTTCCCTACATGCTCATTATGAGGGGGAACAAAGATGAACTTAATTTTAATGGGGCTTCCTGGTGCCGGTAAAGGTACACAAGCCGAGCAGATTGTTGCCAAGTATAACATCCCTCACATCTCAACAGGTGATATGTTCCGTGCAGCTATGAAGGCTGAAACTGAACTTGGTTTACAAGCTAAGTCCTTTATTGATAAAGGTGCGCTTGTTCCAGATGAAGTTACAATCGGAATCGTTCGTGAACGTCTAAGTCAAGAAGACTGCGTTAAAGGCTTCTTACTAGATGGTTTCCCACGAACAGTTGCACAAGCATCTGCGCTTGAAGAGATTATGAAAGATCTTGGCAAAAAAATCGACTATGTTTTAAACATTAATGTGGATTCAGGATTGCTATTAAAACGTCTTACAGGCCGTCGCATTTGTAAAGAGTGCGGTGCGACTTACCATTTAGAATTCAATCCGCCAGCAAAAGCGGACGTGTGTGATAAATGTGGTGGCGAATTATATCAACGCTCTGATGACAATGAAGAGACTGTAGCAAATCGTTTAGAAGTAAATATTAAGCAAACAAAACCTTTGCTTGATTTCTACGAGGAGCTTGGTTACTTACAAAGCATTAATGGTGAGCAAGATATCAATAAAGTATTTGCTGATATCGATGTTCTCATCGGAGGCTTAGCGTAATGATCATTTGCAAAACTCCTCGCGAGATAGAAATCATGCGAGAAGCTGGCAAGATCGTTGCTTTAACTCATCAAGAGTTGAAAAAGCATATTGCTCCAGGAATTACAACGAAAGAGCTCGATCAAATAGCGGAAAAGACGATTCGAAAATATGGTGCTACGCCATCTTTTAAAGGATACAACGGATTTCCGGGAAGCATCTGTGCTTCTGTAAATGAAGAGCTTGTACATGGGATTCCAGGAAAGCGCAAGCTCCAAGAAGGCGATATCATCAGTATCGATATTGGTGCGAAATACAATGGGTACCATGGAGATTCTGCATGGACGTATCCAGTAGGAAACATTTCTGAATCTGTTCAAAAGCTACTTGATGTCACAGAAAAATCGTTGTATCTTGGTCTAGAACAAGTAAAACCAGGCGAGAGATTATCAAATATCTCACATGCGGTTCAAACGTATGCTGAAGATAATGGGTTCTCGATCGTTAGGGAGTATGTTGGTCACGGAATCGGGCAAGACTTACATGAAGACCCACAAATCCCGCACTATGGTCCACCAAATAAAGGTCCTAGATTAAAGCCGGGAATGGTCATCTGTGTTGAGCCGATGGTGAACCAAGGAAGACGATATGTAAAAACACTATCTGATGACTGGACAGTGGTAACGGTAGATGGTAAATGGTGTGCCCACTTTGAGCACACGATTGCTCTTACAGAAGCAGGATACGAAATCCTTACCACTTTATAAGTAGCTGGCTCTCCGGGATTTCAGAACAGTGTAAAATGTTACTGATTTGAAGAAGGGAGAACTATTGAATGGCTAAAGATGATGTAATTGAAGTCGAAGGTACCGTTCTTGAAACGTTGCCAAATGCTATGTTCAAAGTAGAATTAGAGAATGGGCATGTCGTATTGGCTCACGTTTCTGGTAAAATCCGTATGAACTTCATTCGTATTTTACCAGGAGACAAAGTTACGGTAGAATTATCTCCGTACGATTTAAATCGTGGTCGTATTACGTACCGTTTTAAATAATATAGCACTCCGTAATCTTTAAGGAGGTTCGAGACATGAAAGTAAGACCGTCAGTTAAACCAATCTGCGAAAAATGTAAAGTTATTCGTAGACGTGGAAAAGTAATGGTTATTTGTGAAAACCCTAAACATAAACAAAAACAAGGTTAATCAGAAGGAGGTGCATTCGTAATGGCACGTATCGCAGGTGTAGATATTCCTCGTGACAAACGCGTTGTTATTTCTTTAACTTACGTATTCGGCATTGGTCGTACTACTGCTGAAAAAATTCTTGCTGAAGCTGGTGTTTCTGAAGAAACACGAGTTCGTGATTTAACGGAAGACGAATTAGGACGTATCCGTGATATCATCGATCGTATTAAAGTTGAGGGAGACCTTCGTCGTGAAGTATCTCTTAACATTAAACGTCTAATGGAGATCGGTTCTTACCGTGGTCTTCGTCACCGTCGTGGTTTACCAGTTCGTGGTCAAAACTCTAAAAACAATGCTCGTACGCGTAAAGGTCCACGTCGTACAGTAGCAAATAAAAAGAAATAATAAGTAAAGGAGGTTGAACTAACAATGGCACGTAAAACAAACACTCGTAAAAAACGTGTGAAAAAGAATATTGAAGCTGGTGTAGCTCATATTCGTTCTACTTTCAACAACACAATTGTAACACTTACAGATACTCACGGTAACGCGCTTTCTTGGTCTAGTGCTGGTGCACTTGGTTTCCGTGGATCTCGTAAATCTACTCCATTCGCTGCGCAAATGGCTGCTGAAACTGCTGCTAAAGCTGCAATGGAGCACGGTTTAAAAACTTTAGAGGTTACTGTAAAAGGTCCTGGTGCTGGTCGTGAAGCTGCAATTCGTGCTCTTCAAGCTGCAGGTCTAGAAGTAACAGCAATTAGAGATGTTACTCCAGTTCCTCATAATGGATGTCGTCCACCAAAACGTCGTCGTGTGTAATTTTTCTGTATAGAATTTTCCCTTTTGTCTATAATGGATATGATGCATTATCGAGAAATTTCGTACAGAAACATCGCTTGTTGTGCACAATCGGGAACTGCCTAAGGGGGACTTTCGGTTAGACAGAGGTTTTTCCTTTGTTTAGCCGGGGTTTCGACGTTTTGAAGGAGGGTTTAGTTAATGATTGAGATTGAAAAACCGAAAATCGAAACGGTTGAACTTAACGAAGATGCTAAGTATGGTAAATTCGTGATTGAACCGCTTGAGCGTGGATATGGTACTACTTTGGGTAACTCCTTACGTCGTATTCTTTTATCCTCACTCCCTGGTGCCGCTGTAACTGCCATCCAAATCGATGGCGTATTACACGAATTTTCAACAGTAGAGGGCGTAGTAGAAGACGTTACAACGATCATCTTAAACTTGAAAAAGTTAGCTCTTAAAATCTACTCTGAAGAAGAGAAGACGTTGGAAATCGATGTACAGGGCGAAGGTATTGTCACAGCTGGTGATATTACTCACGATAGTGATGTTGAAATCTTAAATCCAGATTTATACATTGCGACGTTAGCAAAAGATGCGCATTTCCGCGTGCGTTTAACTGCAAAGCGTGGCCGTGGGTATACGCCAGCTGATGCAAATAAAAGCGAGGATCAACCAATAGGAGTTATTCCTATTGATTCTATTTATACTCCAGTATCACGTGTCACTTACCAAGTGGAAAAGACACGTGTCGGACAAGTGGCAAATTATGATAAGCTTACGCTTGATGTATGGACGGATGGAAGCATCGGGCCAAAAGAAGCTATCTCTTTGGGTGCCAAAATCTTAACTGAGCATTTAAACATCTTCGTTGGTTTAACTGATGAAGCACAAAATGCTGAGATTATGGTCGAGAAGGAAGAAGATCAAAAAGAAAAAGTTCTAGAGATGACTATTGAAGAACTTGATCTTTCTGTTCGTTCTTATAATTGCTTAAAACGTGCAGGAATTAATACTGTACAAGAGCTTGCGAACAAAACAGAAGAAGATATGATGAAAGTTCGTAACTTAGGACGTAAATCTTTAGAAGAAGTTAAGCATAAGCTTGAGGAATTAGGCTTAGGTTTACGCAAAGACGACTGAGGATTTAAATTCATCAACAAAGGAGGGAACTACGAATGGCATACAGAAAATTAGGCCGTACAAGTGCGCAACGTAAAGCTATGTTACGTGACTTAGCTACTGATTTAATTATCAACGAGCGCATTCAAACGACAGAAACTCGTGCAAAAGAACTTCGTTCTGTAGTGGAAAAAATGATCACTTTAGGTAAACGCGGAGATCTTCATGCTCGTCGTCAAGCAGCATCTTTCATCCGCAATGAAGTTGCTAACGCTGAGACTGGTCAAGATGCACTTCAAAAATTATTCGCTGATGTAGCTCCACGCTATGCTGAGCGTCAAGGCGGATACACTCGTATTGCAAAAATTGGTCCACGTCGCGGAGACGCAGCACCAATGGTAATTATCGAGTTAGTATAATGATAATTAAAAGGGCAGGACAGTTCTTTTCAAGTAACTGGTCATGGCCCTTTTTTTTAATATAAGAAAATAGGCTAACTTGGTAAAGTAACGAGAGAGGGTGCCTTGTATTGAAAAAAGAGAAGCTTCGCACACAAAATATATCATTTCAATATCCCGGGGCAACTTCTTATGCGTTAAAAGATGTATCATTCTCTTTATATGAGGGAGAGTGGATATCTGTTATTGGACAAAATGGTTCAGGAAAGTCTACCCTTGCAAAATTATTAAATGGTTTATTTCTACCAGAATCAGGTACGATTACTGTAAACGACACAATGATTCTATCTGAGGAAACGGTATGGGATATTCGAAAGCAAATTGGTATGGTATTTCAAAATCCAGATAATCAATTTGTAGGTACAACAGTACAAGACGACGTTGTATTTGGGCTTGAGAATATTGGAATGCCCCGGGAACAGATGGTAGAACGGCTGAATCAAGCGTTGCAGCTTGTTCGGATGGAGGAGTTTTTAAATGAAGAACCGCATTCATTATCTGGTGGACAAAAGCAACGTGTTGCGATAGCGGGTGTTTTAGCTCTCCAACCATCTATTTTAATATTGGATGAGGCAACATCAATGTTAGATCCACAGGGAAGACGTGAAGTAGTTGAAACGGTTAGACAGCTTGTTGGTAAGAAAGGGATTACTGTCTTATCAATTACGCATGATCTAGAAGAAGCTGCGCAGTCAGATCGCATCATTATTTTGAATAAGGGAGAAATATTAGAGGAAGGGACACCACAGCAAATTTTTAAGTCCTCTCATATGCTCAGAGAAATTGGTTTAGATGTACCTTTTTCAGTGAAAATAGCAGAATTATTAAAAAGAAATGAAATTCCGCTGCAAAATACGCATCTTACAATGGAAAGCTTGGTGAACGAACTTTGGAGATTACATTCCAAAAGGTAGAGCATCGTTATCAATATAAGACTCCATTTGAAAGACGCGCGCTTTATGATGTAGACGTGTCGTTTCCAAGTGGGGGCTATTATGCCATTATCGGTCATACTGGTTCCGGTAAATCGACGATGATTCAACATTTAAATGGCTTATTGCAGCCAACACATGGTACAGTCCAAATTGGAGAACATTTAATTTCCGCGCAAAAGAAAGCGAAGAAGTTAAAGCCGCTGCGAAAAAAGGTAGGGGTTGTCTTTCAATTTCCAGAACATCAGCTATTTGAAGAAACAGTTGAGAAGGATATTTGTTTTGGACCCTCGAATTTCGGTGTACCTGAAGAAAAGGCAAAGCAAAAGGCGAGAGATGCAATCAGGCTTGTTGGATTGGATCCAGAATTATTATCACGTTCTCCGTTCGAGTTAAGCGGTGGACAAATGAGACGTGTTGCAATAGCAGGCGTACTTGCGATGGAACCGGAAGTGCTTGTATTAGATGAACCCACAGCAGGGCTTGATCCAAAGGGACACCATGAGCTTATGGAGATGTTTTATAAGCTTCATAAGGAGCAGGGGCTTACAGTAATCCTTGTTACCCATAATATGGAGGATGCTGCTAAATATGCGGATCAAATTGTGGTTATGCATAAAGGAACGGTCTTTTTGCAAGGAACAGCAGAGGAAGTATTTTCACATGCGGATGAGCTAGAACAAATCGGTGTGGATCTTCCAATGTCTTTAAAGTATAAACGTGCAATTGAAGAGAAGTTTGGTATTTCGATTCCAAAGGCTACCTTATCTTTAGAGGACCTTACTCATGAAGTTGTACAGGTGTTACGAAAAGGTGGTCATGAATCATGCAGCAGTTGATTATTGGGAGATATATTCCAGGTCAGTCACTCATTCATCAACTTGATCCTCGTACGAAGCTGTTGATTGTCTTTTTATATGTATTTGTTGTCTTTTTAGCAAATAATGCGATTTCATATGGATTTTTATTTTTATATGCACTCATTGCTTTATTTTTTGCAAAAGTGCCGATTCGTTATGTACTTTCGGGCTTAAAACCAATTTTATGGATTTTCCTTTTTACATTTTTCCTGCATATTTTTACGAATAAAGAAGGGGATGTACTGTTCCAGCTTGGTTGGTTTTCGATACATGAAAAAGGATTAGAGCAAGGGATATATATTTCAATACGCTTCTTTGTCATTATTTTAATGACAACATTATTAACGTTAACGACAACACCAATCGAGATTACGGATGGTATGGAAACGTTATTAAAACCATTAAAGCGTTTAAAAGTTCCTGTTCACGAAATCGCATTAATGATGTCTATTTCTCTTCGTTTTATTCCAACATTAATGGATGAGACAAGTAAAATTATGAAAGCACAAGCATCCCGTGGTATTGATTTTGCTGGTGGACCGATAAAGGATCGGCTGAAAGCTGTTATCTCTTTACTCGTCCCTCTGTTTATTAGTGCTTTTAAGCGTGCTGAGGACTTAGCAATTGCAATGGAAGCACGCGGGTATCAAAGCGGTGAAGGACGTACTAAATTTAGGCAGCTACGCTGGAAAACAAGCGATACGTTAACAATAGTGAGTTTACTTTGTTTAGCGTGTATTCTAGCATGGGTGCGATCGTAATGGAGAATAGAGAGATGGAAAGAATAAAATGTACAGTTGCATATGATGGCATCAATTTTTGTGGGTATCAAATTCAACCACAGCATCGTACTGTTCAACAAGAAATAGAGAAAGCTCTGCAAAAATTGCATAAAGGAGAGCTTGTTCGTGTTCAGGCATCAGGGCGAACAGATTCTACTGTTCATGCAAGAGGACAGGTGATTCATTTTGATACACCGTTATCTCTTGAAGAATGGCAATGGATGAATGCTTTAAATACAATGTTGCCAGATGATATTGTTGTCTTGCAAGTAGAGAAAAAAACAGAAGATTTTCATGCACGCTACGGTGTGGAGAGAAAAGAGTATCGTTACCGTGTATTATTATCTAAAACAGCTGATGTATTCCGTAGAAATTATGTATATCAGTATCCGTATCCACTAGAGATAGAATCTATAAGAAAAGCAATTCCTTATTTTATGGGAACACATGATTTCACTTCATTTTGTTCGGCAAAAACTGATAAAAAAGATAAAGTGCGAACAATTTATGAAATAGATGTAATTGAACAAGATGATGAATTAATTTTTCGTTTTGTAGGCAATGGATTTTTATATAATATGGTTAGAATTATTGTCGGTACGCTACTTAGCGTAGGACAAGGAAAGATAGCTCCTGACAGCATTCCAGAGATTTTAGAAAAACAAGATCGTCGTTTTGCTGGGAAGATGGTGCCAGGGCAAGGGCTTTATTTATGGCAGGTAAACTATAACAACTAATCCTGGTGTAACATTTGCTTGACATTAGAATCTCAAAAGGATATCATAACATATGGTATTGTTTCTAAAACCACGATTAGCCCCGGAAGGAAATCGTGTTTAAGATAAACAATAGATTTTTTCTATGGAAAAGATAACGAGGAGGGAAACAAATGCGTACGACTTTTATGGCAAAAGCTAACGAAGTTGAGCGTAAATGGTATGTGGTTGACGCTGAAGGTCAAACTTTAGGTCGCCTTGCTAGTGAAGTAGCATCCATTTTACGTGGTAAAAACAAACCAACATTTACACCACACGTTGACACGGGTGATCATGTAATTATTATTAACGCTGAGAAAATTCATTTAACAGGTAATAAATTAAACGATAAAATTTACTACCGTCACACTAACCACCCAGGTGGTCTTAAACAAAGAACAGCTCTAGAAATGCGTACAAACTACCCTGTACAAATGTTAGAGCTTGCAATTAAAGGCATGCTTCCAAAAGGACGTTTAGGACGTCAAGTGTCTAAAAAATTAAATGTGTATGCTGGAGCTGAGCATCCACACCAAGCACAAAAACCAGAAGTTTACGAACTTCGCGGATAATTAATTAAAGGAGGGCTTACTTTGGCACAGGTACAATACTATGGTACTGGACGTCGTAAGAGTTCAGTAGCACGCGTACGCCTAGTTCCAGGCGAAGGACGCGTTATCATTAACGGTCGTGATTTTGAAAACTATATCCCATTTGCTGCATTACGTGAAGTAGTGAAACAACCTCTAGTTGCAACAGAAACTTTAGGTAACTACGATGTACTTGTAAACGTAAATGGTGGTGGATACACTGGTCAAGCTGGTGCTATTCGTCACGGTATCTCTCGCGCTTTATTAAAAGCTGACCCAGAATACCGTCTAACATTAAAACGTGCAGGTCTATTAACTCGTGACGCACGTATGAAAGAGCGTAAAAAATACGGTCTTAAAGGCGCACGTCGTGCACCTCAGTTCTCAAAACGTTAATTTTTGCGAACTTCAAACCCCAGCCACTCGGCTGGGGTTTTTTATTATGTCTTAATCAATGGAACTATATAAATTAAACCTTTCATCATCGACCGTGAGTTTACAGGATAAATCTATTTTGACTTTTCGCTATCTAGGTTGCTGCTACGAAGAATAAAAGACAACCTGCATCTATCTGTATACTCCTTTTGTTTTCACACGGCATGGAGCAGAAAAAAGGTCTGGCCGCTTCTTGCATGGCCGGACGCTCTCTCTCTCTCTCATCTAAAAAGAAAGGTTTTGCACCGTTTTTTTTATTTTTTGTATTATAGCTTGGAATATTTTAGTGCCATCTTCTTACGTATGCTTCGTCTTTAGAAGTTTAGACTAATACGTATTAGGGAGGTTTATAAGTACTATGAATGTCATTGTCACCTTACAAGAAAAACAAAAAGAAAAGCAATTGAAGTATGAACGGAAGATGCTCCGTGAATTGTCATTAAAAACATTGCGTTCAAATATCCGTGATGCTTTTGATATGAAGGAATTGCATCGTCAGTACGAAGATTATTGTATTGAACTAGGAATTGAATCGTACTTACTAGGAGCAAGATATAGTAAATTTGGCTATTATGGCGAATCTTTTTTCGATGTGAAATATAGAGCTTTAGAAGAAGAGCAACAATTAACGGAAATGTTATTTCATTTTTTAACGAGTATGACCGCGCGAGAGATAGGATCAAAAGATGAGGAACAACTTTATGAATCATGCCAGCAATTTATTAGCGTATGGTGGCGCGAAGGATACGAAAAGGGTGAAAGAAGATATCGTTTAAAGCTGCATTAAGAGAAGCATAAACTTTCCTCTTGTCCCATATAAGTAATTAGAGGGACTAGCTGGAGGAGGAAAGGTATGAAGAGAATTCGAATTATCTCTTTTGTGCTGGCTGCTATTGTATTGTTTTTCCTGGTAAAACAAGAATTTCAAATTACAAAATCGTGGCGAGCTTGGAATTTACCCTTATCTGGGAAAGTAATTGTGCTAGATGCTGGGCATGGGGGACCAGATGGAGGGGCGGTTGGTGGGGAAGATATTGTAGAAAAAAACATTACACTGGAAATTACCAAAATGGTACAAGATTATTTACAAGAACAAGGTGCTTTAGTTATTTTAACGCGAGAGGGAGATTATGATTTAGCTGATAAAGACACAAAGTCATATAGTAGGCGCAAAGCAGAGGATCTCAAAAAACGTGTAGAGATCATTAATAAGCCTGATGTAGATTTTTTTGTGAGCATTCATTTAAATGCTTTGCCTAGCAGTAGCTCGAAGGGAGCGCAAACGTTTTATTATCGCTCTTTAATTGAGAATGAACGTGCAGCAAAGTATATACAAGCTGAATTGCGAACGAGTCTAGAAAACACAAATCGTTCAGCTAAAACAATCTCTCATGTCTATTTACTTAAGTATGCAAAAACACCAGGTGCTTTAGTTGAAGCCGGCTTTTTATCGAATGTAAATGAACGATATATGTTAAATTCAGAGAAGTATCAGCAAAAGGTTGCAGCTGCGATATACCGGGGGATACTGCGTTACTTTACGGAAAAAGGAAATCCTCCTGAGTAAGGAGGATTTTTTTGAGGACCTCTCGTTAACGAAGTTTTCGGAAAATATGTTATACTGGAAATGTAAACGCATTTATTTTGAAAATAAAAATGAACAAACCCAATTCATTTAACATTACTTTATTTTTCATACAGGGGGCTGGGGTAATTATGGTAACGAAAGAGCAAGTGGTCGAGGCACTTGAAGGGATTACTGATCCATTTCTACATAAAACATTAAAAGAAACAAATGCAATTCAAGAGGTAACTGTTAAGCCTGAGAAAGAGCATGTGAGCGTGAAAATTGCGATTGTAAAAACAGGGACTGCTGAACAAATGCAGTTGCAGGCTGCTATTGTTAAACTTGTAAAAGAACTTGGAGCAGCAACAGTTGGTTTACGTTTTGCTGAATTTACGGAGGAAGAACTAGCGCAGTTTGCACCACCGCAAGAAGAGCAGGGAAGTGAATCGCTACTATCTTCGCATTCTAAAACAACATTTTTAGCGGTTGCAAGTGGAAAAGGCGGCGTGGGTAAATCAACAGTTTCGGTTAACCTTGCAATTTCACTAGCTCGTTTAGGGAAAAAAGTCGGTATTATTGATGCGGATATTTATGGTTTTAGTGTGCCAGATATGATGGGCATAGAAAAGCGTCCAATTGTAAGAGGAGATAAAATTATCCCAGTGGAGCGATTAGGTGTTAAAGTAATTTCAATGGGCTTCTTTGTTGAGGATAATGCACCAGTTATTTGGAGAGGACCAATGCTTGGTAAAATGCTAAATCACTTTTTCACAGAAGTGGAGTGGGGTGATTTAGATTATTTAGTATTAGATTTACCACCGGGTACAGGGGATGTAGCATTAGATGTTCACTCAATGCTCCCATCTTGTAAAGAGATTATTGTAACAACGCCTCATCCAACTGCTGCATTTGTAGCGGCTCGTGCGGGTGCAATGGCACTGCGCACTGAACATAGCATTCTTGGAGTTATTGAAAATATGGCATACTTCGAAAGTAAAGTAACTGGTGAAAAAGAATATGTATTCGGAAAAGGTGGAGGAGATAAATTAGCCACAGAACTACAAACTGATGTGCTAGGCAGAATTCCACTTCAGCAACCGGATTGGAATAAAGAAGACTTTGCACCATCAGTATACGAAGATACACATAAAACAGGAATTATCTATCGAACAATAGCTGAACAAGTTATTGATAGAACATCTGTGAAACAGAAATAAAGTGAAACTTTAATTAGTGGAGTTTTTTTAACTCTCGCTGATTATTAACCTCACCTCAAACTTCATTATTTTCGCTGAAGTTTGAGGTGAGAGCATTACTGCCTGCATATAGCGAGGTAAATAAAAGAAGTAGAAAATTCCCCATCCTAGTATATAGTGATGGGGAATTTACAATATATAGTCATTTTCCTTATTATTGTCCTTTGTTCCCACCTTGTGAGCCACCACCAGATTCTTTTTTCTCAGAACCTCCACCTTTTTCGGCTTTTTGAACACCTTTGCCAATGATATCAATCATCTTAGCTTGGAAGAGTGGGCTTTCCGTAGTTTCGGTTAATACTTGCTGCAAATATTGGCGATACTCTTTACTTTTCATAGTTTGCAGCATCATTTTTTCTACTTCGGGATTTTTCATAATTTCTATAACGCCTGCTTGGTATTCAGGGTCTTTTAATAGGGTTTTCATTAAGCTTGTTTGTTCCTTCCCCATACTTTTAGCGAACTTCGCTGAAAACTCAGGGTCTTTAAATAATTTCCCCCAAAACTGTTGTCCCTTTTCGGATACCATTGCATCTTCAATTGTTTTCTTTACTACAGTTTCATCTAATATAAGTGCTTGTTTCATTTTTTCATCGGTTAATACATCTTGGATCGCTTTCTTTCCTTGATCAGTTTTTAAAATATCGACAATCATTTTTTTTGTTTGATCGTAATCTAATTCGGATTTCGCTTCTTTTCCTTGTGCACATGCGACAAGTAGAGTAAACAGAATCGAAGAAACCAAAACGAGCAGCATCCGTTTCATAAGTGGGAGCTCCTTTCAACACAGTTCTCTTTTTTAATATAAATATCTTTAAGGAATTTATACATGTTCATGGCTAGCTTTTTGAAATTGTCATTGATACAATTTAATTAGAAATATATGAATAATGGGGGATGGGTTGTGAATAGTCGAAAGTGGGTACGATTATTTTTTACGACGTTGTTTCTTGGTGGGATTAGCACAATCTTTATCGGCTTTATTCTAGGTTGGGACAAGTACGCTAAATTTTTTCAAAATTTCGACGGAAGAGAGATTTTAGCAGTTTCTTTTTGGTTAATGGGTGTCGGTTTTATTTTTAGTGTTATAAGTCAGATGGGTTTCTTTGCTTATTTAACAGTTCATCGTTTTGGGTTAGGAATGTTTCGTTCGTCTTCTCTTTGGAACGCGGTTCAGCTTTTTTTTATTGCGTTTGTCTTGTTTGACTTCGTTTATTTAAGATCTGTGCTTATTGCAAATGGAGATGTTTCATTAGGTAATAATATTCTTGTGGCTGGGGTTTTATTTATATTTGGTGCCATTGTAGCGTATATAAAGAGTAAAGAAACGAATAAAAAGGCGTTTATACCTGCTTTATTCTTTATGGTTGTTGTAACGATTCTCGAATGGGTGCCAGCGCTTCGGGTTAATGATACAGATTGGCTATATTTAATGGTTATACCACTTTTATTGTGCAATGCATATCAGTTACTTATATTACATCGTTTAATAGGACAAAGAAGTAAAGCAGCTAGTTAAGGGGGAAAATAAAAAAGGATGTAACACCTTTTATATGAGGTGGTACATCCTTTTTGTGTAGAGAAATATTAGATAACATACCGTGAAACTTCATTCAATGGGTTTGGGTTCTTATTGATGATTGCTAATACAGGATAAGTGAGAGTTGAGTGGTTTAATTGATATCTTTACTCTTTGCACTTGTGTTAGAGATTAGTTGCGATACGGATATCTGTTCATAACCATCGCTTTTTAATTTTTGCAGGAGCAATGGTAGAGCTTTGTTTGTTTGAAGTGCGGAGTCAGAAGCGTGTAATAGAACGATATCTCCGCCTCGCAAATTGTTAGAAATGGCTGATACAATTTTATTTACACCAGGATTTTTCCAGTCGTTTGAATTATTGCTCCAGTGAACAACGGTGTAACCAAGAGATTCTGCCACCTTGAGCGTTGTTTTATTAAAGTCACCACTAGGAGGGCGTAAGAGCTTGACTTGTTTCACACCAAGCTTTGTGAATACATCTTGTGCACGTAAAAGATCCCTTCGCATTTCGTTCGCTTCTAGTGAAGTGTAGGATGTATAATTGTAACCCATGCTGCCAATTTCATGGCCATCTTTTAGGATGCGTTCGACAATATCAGGATGTCTTTCGGCCCATGCTGCAGAGAGGAAGAATGTTGCGTTCTTAATTTCTCTTTCTTTTAATGTATCAAGGATTGGAATTGCTTTTTTGTCCCCCCAACTAATATCAAACGTTAATGCAACTTGTTTCTTAGTGGTATCGCCTTTATAAATAACTTTTGGCCCAGTAGCAGTGGAGAAAGCAGATTCATGAGAATACGTTTTTAAGAAAAGCAACCATGCTGTAAATAAGGAAAGTACAATTATTAAACTAATGTGCTTAAATCTGCGCTTACTCGTGATAAAAAAGAAAAACATAATATTCCGCCCCTTTGTCCAATCCTTTTCAGTTACTTATATGCATGAAGATTTGAAAAGAGAACTAAAGAATTAATATCGTAAGTAGTGGATATAATAGACAATACGATTGAAATTCTACAAAGATTGCTTTCAACGGTCTTGGATAATAAAGATTAAAATCGATGAGAGTGTTATTTTTATGTAAGTAATTGTTGGGGTGATTATTTGATTGGGATTATGATGACAAGAGAAGAACAGAAAGAAATGCAATGTATATTAAAGAGAGAGCTTGATGAACTTTTATTTGATTTTGAGGATGAACGTATACATAATGTTGTGAAAAAGACGATGGAAGAACGATATAAAATCATTTTTTGTTTGTTTCGAAAAGTAGCGAATGCAGAAGAATGTATTAGTTATGTAAGAAAAAGAATTTTTTATTAAAAAGTGTTGACTACAGTGTTTAACGTATGGTAAATTAATAGACGTCGCTGATAGCAACAAAGCAAAACGCGACAAACGAAATAAAAAACTTAGTTGACATTGAAACATAGAAATGTTAACATAAGGAAGTCGCAAATGAGCGACAAACGAGTTCTCTGAAAA
>NZ_JBALQK010000025.1:0-36269 GCF_036965845.1 Bacillus sp. JJ1127
TTGGGACAGCTCCTTTTTTTTGGCGTTGAAATAACTGTATCAACGTTTCGGATTTGTAGGCTTCCCCGCTCTTTCTCATAATTTAACTTGTGTTCTATTTCTTGTATCAGTTATAATATGGCTAAGTAGCTTAGTACGGGTATGCTTAGCAAAATTGGAAAAATTTATAATTTAACGGAATTTTCATATCATATCGCATAAGATATTTGATTTATATAATGAAAGAGAGGTGAAACCTGGTTTAAAAAGTGAACAAGAACATGATATCGCATAACGGTAAGGACATTCGTCTCGGACGGTGAATATATGGTGGTTGTAGAGTTTCCCTGGTGTCTCTACAATTTTAGTGAAATCAGTGTTTGCAAGATTTTTAAACCAGGCAACAACATGAAGAGAAAAGAGATTGATTCTGTAAAGGTATTTGCTCTTGGTGGAGTAGGTGAAATCGGAAAAAATATGTATTGTGTCGAAATTGATTCCGAAATTTTTATTGTAGATGCAGGCTTAATGTTTCCGGGAGATGAAATGTTTGGAATTGACATCGTCATCCCTGACATTACATATTTAGTAGAAAATCAAGAGCGAGTAAAAGGTTTATTTATTACACATGGTCATGAAGATCACATTGGTGGAATTGTTTATGTACTGCGTAAACTTTCAATCCCAGTGTATGCGACAAAGTTAACAGTAGGTCTTATCCAAGAAAAACTTGGTGAAGCAGGAATGCTGGGTCGTGTGGATTTAAAAACAATTGATGCGAATTCGACAGTGGAATTTAATACGACAACGGTTTCATTCTTTGGTACAACACATAGTATTCCAGATTCTGTTGGTGTGTGCTTCCATACATCAAAAGGTGCTATCGTATATACTGGAGATTTTAAATTCGACCAAACACCGATTGGTAACAGTGGGGCCGATCTTGGAAAGATGGCGCAAATTGGAAATGAAGGCGTTCTGTGCTTATTATCTGATAGTACAAATGCTGAACGTCCTGGTTACACCGGTTCTGAAAAAGAGGTTGGAATAGAAATTTCAAAAGTATTTTATGGTTCAGAAGGCCGTATTATTGTTGCTTCTTTTGCATCAAATGTACATCGTATTCAACAAGTATTCGATGCAGCGGTTGAAACAGGGCGTAAAGTAGCAGTAGTAGGTCGTAGTATGGTGAAAGTAGTAGATATAGCAAGACGTCTTGGTTATTTAGATGTTCCAGATGGCATGATTATTTCATTGCAAGAGGTAGATAACTTCCCCGAGAAGAAGGTGGCGATTTTAACAACTGGTAGTCAAGGGGAACCAATGGCAGCTCTTTCAAGAATGGCGAAGCAAGCTCATAAGCAAATTTCAATCCGTAAGGGAGACACAGTTATTATTGCAGCTTCTCCAATTCCTGGAAATGAAATATCGGTATCGAAAATTATTGATTTACTATTCAGAGCTGGTGCAGAAGTTGTCTATTATGGTGAAAGAAAAGTTCATGTTTCTGGTCATGGTAGTCAAGAAGAATTGAAATTGATGTTAAATTTAATGAAGCCGAAATATTTTATACCCGTACATGGTGAATTCCGTATGCAAAAAGCACATGCGTATTTAGCAGAAGATGTAGGTGTTTTGAAAGAAAATATTTTCATCGTGGAAAAAGGCGATGTGATTGCTTTTGAAGGAGAAGAAGCAAAACTAGCTGGTAAAGTACAAGCAGGGAATGTTCTCATTGATGGATTAGGTGTGGGGGATGTTGGTAACATTGTCCTACGTGACCGCAAGATGTTATCGCAAGATGGAATTTTAGTTGTTGTTGTAACACTTGGGAAAGATGAGAAAAAAATAATCTCTGGTCCAGAAATTATTTCACGTGGTTTTGTATATGTTCGCGAATCAGAAGCATTAATTGAAAGATCTACAGATATTGTACGTACAATTGTTGAACAATCAATTAAAGAATATTCTATTGAATGGTCTATGTTAAAACAAAATATTCGTGAATTATTAGGACAATTCCTATATGAAGAAACGAAGAGAAAGCCAATGATTTTACCAATTATTATGGAAGTATAAGAAAGCCGCCTTTATAGGTGGTTTTTTCTTTTTTATCCCTATCGAATGAAATTTATAACTTAAGAAATAATAGTTGTATACGAGTGAAAGGGGATGCGATATGACAGAGCGTGATCATTATACAAATGAAGAAAAAGAAGCTGATCCGAAAGAGGATTCAAAGGAAGCATCAGTAGTAGAAAAAATTCAACAGCTTGGTCAAACGAATGTGCCGCAAATGAATGAATCACGTATTCATTGTTTAACAATTGTTGGACAGGTAGAAGGGCATGTTCAACTTCCACCGCAAAATAAGACGACGAAATATGAGCATGTAATTCCGCAAATTGTAGCAATTGAACAAAATCCGAAAATTGAAGGTTTACTTTTATTGTTGAATACAGTAGGTGGTGATGTTGAGGCTGGACTAGCGATTTCTGAAATGGTAGCTTCACTATCAAAACCAACTGTATCCCTTGTTTTAGGTGGAGGGCATTCAATAGGTGTACCGATTGCGGTATCGACGAATTATTCATATATTGCGGAAACTGCAACAATGACGATTCATCCAATTCGTTTAACTGGTCTTGTTATTGGTGTTCCGCAAACATTTGAGTATCTAGATAAGATGCAGGAACGGGTTATACGATTTGTAACAAAGCATTCAAAAGTGACGGAAGATCGTTTTAAAGAGCTTATGTTTGCAAAAGGGAATTTAACGCGAGATATTGGAACAAATGTAATTGGTGGAGACGCAGTGAAATATGGTTTAATAGATGATGTTGGTGGTATTGGAGATGCGATTCGAAAATTGAATGAATTAATAGATATGAAAGCGGATGGAAAACAAGATGGGAAGTTGTTGCAATGATTTTATATACAATTATGCCAGAGCAAGTTATTTATCCGGCGGATTATTCGCAGTGTGAAAGTCAAAAAATAGTGAATGTAAATGGTGTAGAGATGGTTGTTTCTGAAGAAAATAATCAATCCTATTCCATAGTACGCGTGCTAAGTACGGATCCATCCCATTACTTACAATATGAGCCTGGACAGAAAATAACCTTTTAGTAAAAAGCAGGATTTTGTTTAAAAGCTATGGTATAATATAAAAAACAAGACGGTTGAGCAGCCATGAGTAGGCTGCTTTCTTCTGTTTATTTAGCATTTTACAAGAAGTGTAAAAATAGAAGATAACGAGACCTGAATATAAGGAATGGTTTATAAATAAATCATTTTGTAAATGAAAGTTTTATTTAATTTTAGAACACGGGGTGAAGAAATGGCAAAACAAAAGCAAAGAGGGACGAAAGCAAAAGCAAGACGTACGATAAAGCCGACTTTGTATTACGAAATCGTCGGGTTGACTCTTTTTGCACTTTCAATCATTACAATTTTACAGCTAGGTGTTGTAGGAAAATCGTTTGTGTTATTTTTTCGCTTTTTCTTTGGTGAATGGTACATAATTGGCGTATTAGGTGTGATTGCTTTGTCAATTGCATTTGTGATAAAACGTGGATGGCCTAATCTTTTAAACAAACGGTTAATAGGTGTTTATTTAATTGTATCAGCGATATTAATGTTTAGTCATATCACATTATTCAACCTGCTTACAAAAGACGGAGCGGTAGAAAATACATCTGTGATTGTTAGTACAAAAGATTTATTCTTTCTAGAAATGAAAAAGAGTCCAAATACTGTCCATTTAGGTGGCGGCATGTTTGGAGCTCTTATGTTTGCGACATGTTATTTTTTATTTGACGAAGTAGGAGCCTATATTATTGGGATTATTTTAGTTGTTCTTGGTGTGCTCTGTATTACAAATAAACATATTGGAGAAGTACTTGCTCCGGTAGGAAGAATACTTAGAAGTCAGTTTCAAGTGATGCAAGGAGACTACAAAGATTGGAAATCTAAGCGTGCAGCTGAACAAACGGAAAAGAAAAAAACGTCAAGGCGTACGCGGAGTGAACGTCTTGATACCCAAGAAGAGATTGTCGATCCGGTAGAAGAAATAGAAATCGGACCGCCAATTATTTCAAACTTCACAGAGAATTACCCGGTAAGTGAGGAGCAGGATAAAAGCAGTGAAGAAGAGAGACCAAACGATTTAATTACTTCGCCGTTTGTTGAAGAAGAAATTCCATCTCAACCACAAGAACAACCGAAAAAGAAACGCGGCGAAAAGATAGTTGAATCTTTAGAGGGGGAAACAAAGGCGCCTCCAATGCAATTTTCCAATGTGGAAAATAAAGATTATAAGCTTCCTTCTCTTGATATATTGAAATTTCCAAAGAATAAGCAAGTTACGAATGAAAATGCGGAAATTTATGAGAATGCTCGTAAATTGGAACGCACATTCCAAAGCTTTGGTGTGAAAGCGAAAGTAACAAAAGTACATAGAGGTCCTGCGGTTACGAAGTATGAAGTGTATCCGGATATGGGAGTGAAAGTAAGTAAAATTGTTAGTTTGAGTGATGATTTGGCACTGGCTTTAGCGGCCAAGGATATTCGAATTGAAGCACCAATTCCTGGGAAATCAGCAGTAGGAATTGAAGTTCCAAATTCAGAGGTTTCTATGGTGACGCTTAGAGAAGTACTTGATTCAAAAGCGAACAACCATCCAGAAGAAAAATTATTAATTGGTCTTGGACGTGATATTACTGGTGAAGCCGTGTTAGCACGTTTAAATAAGATGCCCCATCTATTAGTAGCTGGAGCGACTGGCAGTGGGAAAAGTGTATGTATTAATGGGATTATTGTTAGTATTTTAATGCGTGCAAAACCACATGAAGTAAAATTAATGATGATTGATCCGAAGATGGTAGAGTTAAATGTATATAATGGTGTTCCGCATTTATTAACACCTGTGGTAACAGATCCGAAAAAAGCCTCACAAGCATTGAAAAAAGTTGTGAGTGAAATGGAACGTCGGTATGAATTGTTTGCTCATAGTGGAACGCGTAATATTGAAGGGTATAATGAGTATGTTAGACAGCATAATGACCAATCTGAAGCTAAGCAACCAGAACTTCCATACATTGTTGTAATTGTGGACGAGTTAGCTGATTTAATGATGGTTGCTTCTTCAGACGTAGAAGATGCAATTATGCGTTTAGCGCAGATGGCGCGTGCAGCTGGTATTCATTTAATTATCGCGACGCAACGTCCGTCAGTTGACGTTATTACAGGTGTTATTAAAGCGAATATTCCATCGCGTATTGCTTTTGCTGTATCTTCTCAAACAGACTCTCGTACAATCCTTGACGGTGGTGGCGCTGAGAAGTTACTAGGTCGTGGAGACATGCTATTTATACCTATCGGTGCATCGAAGCCAGTTCGTGTGCAAGGGGCGTTCTTATCAGATGATGAAGTAGAAAGAGTTGTAGAGTATGTTATAGGGCAACAAAAAGCGCAATATCAAGAAGATATGATCCCGCAAGATGTCCCTGAAACAAAACAAGAAGTTGAAGATGAATTGTATGATGAAGCGGTTCAACTTGTTGTAGAAATGCAAACAGCCTCAGTTTCTATGTTACAACGCAGATTTAGAGTAGGATATACACGCGCGGCGCGTTTAATTGATGCAATGGAGATGAATGGTGTAGTTGGGCCTTATGAGGGTAGTAAACCGAGAGAAGTATTGATTAAAGATATACAAGAAAAAAGTTCTTAATAAAAAAGCCTAATTGTTTGCAATTAGGCTTTTTTATATGACGTTTTTGTTATATACTATAGTCATCAAGAAAGAAAGGGCTTACATTCCGGGTGGTTTCTTAGAATACGAATACTTTTAATGTTATTTTTGAAAAATGTTCGATATTCGTTGTAGAAAAGTGTTGAATTATGTTGACACATATGGGAGCAAGTGGTAAGATTACCACGAAAAGAATCACTGCCTCATATAATCTTGGAGATAAGGTCCATAAGTTTCTACCTGGCAACCATGAATTGCTGGACTATGAGGGGAAAAGTGTGTAACAAAGGATGTAAGGGATCTTTGTGCCGAACTTTTTCTCTATATGAGGAATGGTTGTGGTACAAAGTTTTTTTTATGAAATAAAGATAGAAAATTTCATCTTGAAAAATTATTAACATTTATTCGGCAAGTTTCATTTATTTTAGTATTGCGAAATTTAAACTGTGTGTAGGTTGAAAAAAGAGAAAAGAAGTCTTACATCAGAGGTCGAATAATTGAAATGCGGGGGAGTCTTATGTCAGTTAAATCCGATAGTCGACACTTATATTTACAGGTGATCGATCATATTAAAGAGAAGATCAAAAGCGGGGCATACAAAGAGAAACAAAAGTTGCCTTCAGAGTTTGATTTAGCGAAAGAACTCGGCGTAAGTAGAGCAACTTTACGTGAAGCATTGCGTATTTTAGAGGAAGAAAATGTTGTGATTCGTAGACATGGTGTGGGTACGTTTGTGAATGCGAAACCGTTATTTTCTTCAGGAATCGAACAGCTTTCTAGTATTACAGATATGATTTCCAGTGTGGGGAAAACACCGGGAACAGTCTTTTTATCATCATCTACTACGAGTTTAACAGAAGAGGAAAAAGAAAAGTTTAATAGTGAAGAAGACTTTGAAGCAGTGATGATTGAGCGTGTTCGTACAGCAGATGGGGAACCTGTTGTATATTGTATTGACAAATTGGCAAAAGAAATATTGCCTGATTTATCGGATTACAATGAGGAATCGCTGCTTACTGTAATACATAATAACACGCACAAACGTATTACATATGCGGTCGCTCATATTGAACCAATTGGTTATCATCCGAAAATATCGCCAATCTTACAATGTGAGCCAGAAACAGCACTGCTCGTTTTAAAGCAAATGCACTATGATCAAAATGATGAACCAATCTTATATTCTATTAATTATTTCAGAGCAGATAAATTTAGCTTCCACGTATTAAGAAAACGTATGTAATAAAGTTCCTTTTTAGGGAGGTGACAGCAAGAAGAAAGGGACAGCAGCGTATGAATGGATATATATATCATTTTAGGAGGGGTTTCTAGTATGAAGAAAAAAGCAGGTCTTTTATTATCATTAACGTTAGTAGCGAGTACAGTGTTAGGTGCATGTGGTAACTCGGATAAAGCAAGTGGAGATAAAAAAGATGACAAGAACATTAAAGTAGGTATGGTTACAGACGTTGGGGGCGTTGATGATAAATCATTTAACCAATCTTCTTGGGAAGGTTTACAAAAATTCGGTAAAGATAATGGGCTAAAAGAGAAGACGAACTATCGTTACCTTCAGTCTGAAAAAGAAGCAGATTATATTCCGAACTTAAAGAAATTTGCAAAAGATAAATATGATTTATCTTTTGGTATTGGTTATAAATTAGAAAAAGCAATTGAAGAGGTTGCGAAAGAAAATCCAAAACAACAGTTTGCAATTGTAGATACTGTAGTAAAACAACCGAACGTAACAAGTATTACATTTAAGGATCATGAAGGATCATTCCTTGTAGGTGCAGTAGCAGCGATGTCAACAAAAACAAATAAAGTTGGGTTTGTTGGTGGAATGAAGAGTGATTTAATTAGTAAGTTTGAGAATGGATTTAAAGCTGGTGCTAAAGCTGTTAACCCAAATATTGAGATTGTATCTGAATATGCAGAAGCATTTGATAAGCCTGAAAAAGGTGCTGCACTTGCATCAGCAATGTACGGACAAGGAGTAGACGTAATTTACCATGCTGCTGGTGGTACTGGTAACGGCGTGTTTACTGAAGCGAAAAACCGTAAGAAGAAAGGTGAAAATGTTTGGGTAATCGGTGTTGACCGTGACCAAAACCAAGAAGGTATGCCTGAAAACGTAACGCTAACTTCTATGGTAAAACGCGTTGATGTTGCGGTTGAAAAAGTAGCACAAGAAGCAAAAGATGGTAAGTTAGAAGGCGGAAAAGTAGAAGCGTTTGGTTTAAAAGATGAAGGTGTTGGCATTGCGAAAACAACTGATAATGTGAAAAAAGTAAATCCAGAAATTTTACCAAAAGTAGAAGAGTTTGAAAAGAAAATTACTGCTGGTGAAATTAAAGTACCTGCTACTGATAAAGAGTACAAAGAATACGAAGCTGCTCTTAAGAAATAATAGAGAAATAGCAAAGGTTAGTTCTTAGAACTAACCTTTGTATATATAAAATTACTTTTAATAGAGTGTAATTGGGGACTGTTCCCTGCTAAAAGGAGGAACAAAATGGAATACGTAATTGAGATGAATAATATTACAAAAGTATTCCCAGGCATTGTAGCGAACGATAATATTACGCTGCAAGTAAAACAGGGAGAAATACATGCTTTACTCGGAGAAAATGGTGCAGGGAAGTCAACGTTAATGAACGTTCTTTTTGGATTATATCAGCCAGAACAAGGAGAAATTAAAATTAAAGGGAAACCTGTAAAAATTACAAACCCTAATATTGCAAATGACTTCGGGATTGGTATGGTTCATCAACATTTCATGCTTGTTCATAATTTTACAGTTACAGAGAATATTATTCTTGGAAATGAACCGAAGAGAAAAGGGAAAATTGCTATTGATGAAGCTGCAAAAGAGATTCAACAATTATCAGAACAATATGGTTTAGCTGTAGATCCGTATGCGAAAATTGAAGATATTTCGGTTGGTATGCAGCAACGTGTTGAAATTTTGAAAACGCTGTATCGCGGAGCAGAAATTTTAATATTTGATGAACCGACGGCAGTATTAACTCCTCAAGAAATTCATGAGCTTATTCAAATTATGAAAAAGCTTGTGCAAGAAGGAAAATCTATCATTCTTATTACACATAAGTTAAAAGAAATTATGGAAGTTTGTGATCGTTGTACGATTATTCGTAAAGGAAAGGGAATCGGAACGGTTGACGTTGCAAATACAGATGAACATAAACTGGCAGAACTAATGGTCGGACGTCAAGTGAATTTTAAAACAGAAAAATTAGATGCCAAGCCTAAGGAAGATGTACTTTCTATTGCAAATCTTGTTGTTCATGATGCACGCCAATTACCTGCTGTAAAAGGCCTTGACTTAACTGTTCGTGCAGGAGAAATTGTCGGTATTGCAGGGATTGATGGGAATGGACAAAGTGAATTAATAGAGGCAATTACTGGTTTACGAAAAGTTGAGTCAGGTTCTATTGCAATTAATGGGAAAGAAATCACAAATTGGCCGGTTAGACGGATTACGGAAGAAGGAATCGGTCATATTCCAGAAGACCGTCATAAACATGGACTCGTTCTTGATTTTTCTGTTAGAGATAATATGGTTTTACAAACATATTATAAAAAACCATTTTCAAATAAGGGGATTTTAAATTTTAGTAAAATAAAGAAAAAAGCAAAAGAGCTGATTGAGCAGTTTGATGTACGTACACCTAGCGAGCAAACATTAGCTCGTGCATTATCTGGTGGGAACCAGCAAAAGGCAATTATTGCACGTGAAGTAGATCGTGATCCTGATTTATTAATTGCAGCGCAGCCAACACGTGGTTTAGATGTAGGTGCGATTGAATTTATTCATAAGAAATTAATTGAACAGAGAGATAAGGGAAAAGCGGTGCTTCTTCTTTCTTTAGAACTCGATGAAATTTTAAATGTGAGTGACCGCGTTGCTGTTATTTATGAAGGGAAAATTGTTGCGATTGTTAATACAAAAGAGACAAATGAAAAACAATTAGGTCTTTTAATGGCTGGTGGAACAGGGGAAGAGAAGGTGAGTACAAATGGCTAAAAAGTTTTTAACGGAGCGAACGATTAATATTTTAGTTCCTATATTATCCGTTATATTTGGTTTGCTTGTTGGTGCCATTGTTATGTTAGTTAGTGGATATGATCCAATTGTTGGATATGGTGCACTTTGGACTGGTATGTTCGGAAGCCCTAGTGCAATTGGAGAGACACTTCGTACAATGATACCGCTTATTCTAGCGGGATTATCGGTAGCATTTGCGTTTCGTACCGGTTTATTTAATATCGGGGTAGAAGGACAATTGTTAGTTGGTTGGCTTGCTGCTGTTTGGTTTGGTTATGCAGTATCATTACCTGCCTTTCTTCATATTCCATTGTCTATTTTAGTGGCAGCTATAGCTGGTGGGCTATGGGGATTTATTCCAGGATATTTGAAAGGGAAATTTAAGGTTAATGAAGTTATTGTAACGATTATGATGAATTACATTGCACTATATGTTACATATGACATCATTAAACGCTTTTTACATGAAGGTAATGACAAAACATATGATATTCAGCCGAGTGCGTCATTAGCTTCAGATTGGTTAGCTTCTTTAACAGATGGTTCTCGCCTTCACTGGGGAATTGTTGTCGCAATTCTTGTTACGATTCTTATGTGGTTTTTATTAGATAGAACAACTTTAGGTTATGAATTGAAATCAGTTGGATTTAACCAACAAGCGTCTCAATATGCTGGTATGAAAGTATCTCGTAATGTTGTGTTATCTATGACAATTGCGGGTGCATTTGCTGGAATTGGTGGAGCAATGGAAGGGCTCGGGACGTTCCAAAGTATGACAGCAATGGCTACGTTTACCGGAATTGGATTTGACGGGATTGCGGTAGCACTTCTTGGAGGGAATAATCCATTTGGTATTGTACTTGCTGCATTATTATTTGGAGGTTTAAAAAGTGCAGCGCCGCAAATGAACTTTGAAGCGGATGTACCATCTGAGTTAATTAATGTAATCATTGCATGTATTATTTTCTTTGTTGCTTGTAGTTATATTTTACGCTGGGCACTTACGCGCATGAGCAAGGAGGGGAAATAAATGAGCTTTCTAGATGTTTTAGCCATTCTTGTGACGGGTACGTTATACACGGCAGCACCTCTAATCTTTACAGCGTTAGGTGGCGTATTTAGTGAGCGTTCTGGTGTTGTAAATATCGCATTGGAAGGATTAATGTTATTTGGTGCATTTGTTGGTATTATTACAACGCTATTAATGGGGGATACTTGGGGGGCTATGACTCCTTGGATTGCACTTATATTTGCAGCAATTGGTAGCGGATTATTTGCACTTCTTCATGCAGTTGCATCGATTACATTCCGTGCGGATCAAGTTGTTAGTGGAGTAGCAATTAACTTTTTATCTCTTGGTTTAACTGTTTTTGCGATTAAGAAAATCTTTGGTAAAGGACAAACTGATTTTATTCACTACCGTATTGAAAAAATTGATGTTCCAGGACTTTCGGATATTCCGGTTATCGGAAAAATCTTTTTCTCAAATGTACCATTAACATCGTATATTGCCATTATTTTAGCATTTGTTGTTTGGTATATCATTTATAAAACACCGTTTGGTCTTCGTCTTCGTGCGGTTGGTGAACATCCAATGGCTGCGGATACAATGGGGATTAATGTATATAAAATGCGTTATATTGCTGTTTGTATTTCAGGGATGTTTGCTGGAGTAGGTGGTGCAGTCTTTGCACTGTCAATCTCAAACAACTTCTCAGGTGCAACGATTACGGGACAAGGTTTCTTAGCGTTAGCTGCTATGATCTTTGGAAAATGGAACCCAATTGGGGCACTAGGAGCTGCTTTATTCTTTGGATTTGCACAATCGCTAGGCGTAACTGGTGGTACAATCCCTGTATTAAAAGAAATTCCGAGTGTTTTCTTAGCAATATTACCATATGTGTTCACGATTTTAGCACTTGTCGGTTTTGTAGGACGTTCAGAAGCTCCAAAAGCACTTGGAACACCGTATGAAAAAGGAAAAAGGTAATCGTTTAAAAAGTATAGAAAAAGCTCGCACATTAGTGCGGGCTTTTTTACATAGAATATGCTTAATACAGAAATTTATTTTCTGCTTTTTAATGAAGAAATGATTAGAAGGAAAAGGATATAAAGATGATAAGAGAGAAAAGTTGATTTTTTATTTCTAAAAACTGTATATTGAAGAGGAATATTCCTACATACGTAAAGGAGGGCTATAAATGAAACTGATGGAACAGCAAATGCATGAATTAGGTGGTTTGCGAGTACATATTATTCCTACAGACAAATATAAAACAAATACATTTGTATTTCGCTTTAAAGCACCTTTAAATGAAGAAACGGTGACGGAGCGAGCTTTATTGCCATACGTCCTACAAAGTGCGACAGAAAAGTTACCATCCGTGATTCGTCTTCGCCAATATTTAGAGGAATTATATGGTTCTTCTTTAGCAGTGGATGTAAGTAAAAAGGGAGAAGATCACATCATCTCTATTTATGTGGATATCGCCAATGAAACGTATTTACAAGACGCGCCGCCCCTTTTTGAAAAGGCGCTTTCTATGTTGTCTGATATTGTGTTACATCCAGCGACGGAAGGGGATAGCTTTTTACACTCTATTGTAGAAAGTGAAAAGCGAGCACTCTTGCAACGGATTGAAGCAACATATGATGATAAAATGCGTTATGCTAACGAGCGATTAATAGAAGAAATGTGTAAAGTAGAGCTATATCGATTAAGTGCAAATGGGAAAAAAGAGAACGTTGCTTCTATTACAAATGAAAGCTTGTATCGGTATTATCAAAAAGTGTTAGCAGAAGATGAAATGGATCTTTATATTATTGGTGATATTTCAGAAAATGCGGTCGAGCTTGTTGGTAAATATTTTTCAATCTCGCCGCGTGCCCCAAAAGAAAAAAATGTCCTTCTTCATAAACGAAATAATGAAGAGAAAGAAATTGTTGAAAAACAAGAATTAAAGCAAAGTAAATTAAATATTGGATATCGTACGTATATTACGTACCGTGATGAAGACTATTTTGCATTGCAATTGTTTAACGGTTTATTTGGTGGATTCTCACACTCAAAATTATTTGTGAATGTTCGTGAAAAAAATAGTTTAGCGTATTATGCCGCATCACGATTTGAAAGTCATAAAGGTCTTCTCTTTGTTATGTCTGGAATTGAAGCGAAAAATTATGAAAAAGCGGTGGAGATTATAAAAGAGCAAATGAAGGCCATGCAAAGTGGTGACTTTTCAGAAGAAGAAATTTATCAAACAAAAAGTGTTATTCAAAATCAAATTTTAGAGGCAGTTGATACACCGCGTGGTTTCGTGGAAATGCTTTATCATGGTGTGATTGCAGAACGTACGCGCCCAGTAGAGGAATGGTTAACTGGCATTGAGCGTGTTACGAAAGAAGAAATTGTAAAGGTTGCCAATGGCATTGAATTAGATACAATTTACTTTTTACACGGAACGGAGGGAGAATAGATGGAGAAAATAGTTTATGAACAATTAAAAGAAACGCTCTATTACGAAAAACTTCCTAATGGATTAAACGTATATATGTTGCCGAAACAAGGATTTAATAAAACGTTTGCGACATTTACAACAAAGTATGGTTCCATCGATAACACATTTGTTCCACTTGGAAAAGAAGAAATGACTCGGGTACCAGATGGGATCGCTCATTTCCTTGAACATAAATTATTTGAAAAAGAAGATCATGACGCATTTCAATTGTTTAGTAAACAAGGGGCATCTGCAAATGCTTTTACATCCTTTACGAGAACAGCTTATCTCTTTTCATGTACATCAAATGTAGAGCAAAATTTAAATACATTATTGAATTTTGTCCAAGAACCGTATTTTTCTGAAAAAACGGTTGAAAAAGAGAAAGGAATTATTGGTCAAGAAATTCAAATGTATCAAGATAATCCTGATTGGCGTTTATATTTTGGATTAATTGATAGTTTATTTGTCAAGCATCCAATTAAAATTGATATTGCGGGAACAATTGAGTCTATTAGTAAAATTACAAAAGACTTATTGTATGAGTGTTATGAAACATTTTACCATCCAAGCAATATGTTGTTATTTGTTGTTGGAGCTATCGATCCGGAAAAGACAATGGATTTAATCCGTGAAAATCAGGCGAAAAAAGATTATAAAAATCAACCGGAGATTGTACGTTCGTTTGAGAGTGAACCGGAAGAGGTAAATGAAAAAAAGAAAATTATTTCTATGCCTGTTCAAACACCGAAATGTTTAGTCGGTATAAAGGCGACAGGGCTCAAAGAAAAAGGGCAAGAACTTTTAAAACAAGAGATTGCGATTACATTACTTTTAGATTATTTATTTGGGAAAGGGTCAGCTCATTATGAGTCTTTATATAATGAAGGACTCATTGATGATACGTTCTCTTATGATTATACAGAAGAAAGTAACTTTGGTTTTGCGATGGTTGGTGGTGATACGAAGCGGCCTGATGAGTTAGCAAATCGTTTGAAAAGCATTTTATTACAGACCAATTATGATGAGTTAGATGCAAAGGCGCTAGAGCGCGTAAAGAAAAAGAAGATTGGCGGCTTTTTACGATCGCTTAACTCGCCTGAATATATTGCAAATCAATTTACACGATATGCATTTGATGAATCCAGCTTGTTTGATGCTCTTTCCGTTTTAGAGGATTTAACTGTTCAAGATTTACAAGAAGCAGCAAAAGTATTTTTATCTGAAGAAAGAATGAGTATTTGCCAAGTCTTGCCGAAACAATAAAGGGGAATTTTAATAAGGGAACTGCTTGGCGTTCAGGGGATTTACAGCCATTTTATCCCTCATCTAACTTTTTAGCTATTGCTAAATCGTAAGATGGGGGTATTATTTGTTTGGGGATGTATGAAAGAATGTGTAATTTGAAAAAGTTTCTTTATAGATGAAAGGATAAGAGAGGAAAAGTATGAAAAAATTTGCGTTAGTGACTGGAGGAAGCGGAGGAATTGGCTCTGCAATTTCAAAACAGTTAAATGAAGATGGTTATACAGTATATGTGCATTATAACAAAGGCGAAGAAAAGGTAAGAGAACTAGAAAACCAATTTGATGAAATGATTCCCGTTCAAGCAAATTTAGCAGCTGCAGATGGACCAGAAAAATTGTGGGCACAAATTCATCATCCGATTGATGTAATTGTATATGCGGCTGGAAAAAGTATATTTGGTTTAGTGACAGATGTTACAAATGAACAGTTAAATGAAATGGTGGAATTACAGGTGAAAAGCGTATATAAACTACTGTCGCTTGCAATTCCATCAATGATTCACCGTAGAAGTGGAAACGTTGTTATTATTTCATCGATTTGGGGACAAATGGGCGCGTCTTGTGAAGTGTTGTATTCAATGGTAAAAGGTGCGCAAAATTCGTATACAAAAGCATTGGCTAAAGAAGTGGCTTTAAGTGGGATTCGTGTCAATGCAGTGGCACCAGGAGCAATTGAGACAGAAATGCTAAGTGTATTTTCAGAGGAAGATAAGAATGGGATGGCAGAAGAGATTCCAACTGGGAGAATTGGATGTCCAGAGGAAGTAGCAAAAACAGTTTCTTTCCTTGTATCACCAGGGGCTTCGTATATAACGGGGCAAATTATTGGAGTAAACGGTGGATGGCATTGTTAAAATGCAAAATACATACATAAAAAACATGGAATTGTACAAATTAAGCATGATTCTATTACTTAATAGTGAGGTGCTTAAATATGTCAGTATTAGAAAACTTTGATCAGTGGAAAAGCTTTTTAGGAGAGCGTTTAGAGCAGGCGCAAGGAAAGGGTCTTGATGGGGGAGCTGTTTCAGATATGGCATTCCGCGTTGGTGACTATCTGGCGAATGAAGTAGAAGCACGTAATGATCAAGAAAAACTATTAGCTGGGCTTTGGAAAGTTGCTGACGAACAAGAGCAACATACAATCGCGAATTTAATGGTGAAGTTTGTACAACATAAGTAAAAAAAGAGAGGAGAATATCCTCTCTTTTTTTTTAGTATTGAAAATACCTTGATTTGGTTGTACATTTAGCTTCCCTATTAACGTGAAATCATATAATATAGTACGTAGGTGTAAAGTAAGCAAGGGGAGTGATCTTGAATGATTGAATGGTATTTTGAATATGAAATACATAAAAACCGACCTGGCTTGCTTGGTGACGTTTCTTCGTTAATCGGTATGCTTGGCATTAATATCGTCACAATTAATGGTGTAGATAATGCTCGGCGTGGACTTTTGCTTATGTGTGATAATCAAGAGCAAATCTCTAGACTTGAATCAATTTTAAATACGATGGATAATATAACGGTAACGAAATATCGTCCGCCAAAGCTTCGGGACAGGCTAGCAGTTAGGCACGGCAGGTACATACAACGGGACGCAGATGATAAGAAAACATTCCGATTTGTACGTGATGAATTAGGATTACTCGTTGATTTTATGGCAGAATTAATGAAAAAAGAGGGTCATAAGCTCATCGGGATACGAGGGATGCCTCGCGTTGGAAAAACGGAATCTATTGTCGCCGCAAGTGTTTGTGCAAATAAGCGTTGGCTGTTTGTATCATCAACCCTCATTAAACAAACTGTACGCAGTCAACTGATTGAAGATGAGTATAGCGACGATAATATTTTTATATTAGATGGAATTGTTTCAACAAAGCGTGCAAATGAAAGACATTGGCAGCTTGTGCGTGAAATCATGAGATTACCTGCAACCAAGGTTGTGGAACATCCGGATGTATTTGTGAGTCAATCAGAATATACACTTGATGATTTTGATTATATTATTGAATTGCGTAACGATTATGATGAAGAAATTCAATATAATTTAGTAGATGAAATTGAGCAAGGAACGCAAAATAATTTCTCTATGTTTGACTTTTAAAGAAATATTGAGGTGTTAGCAGTGACGGAATTAGGACAAAAGCTGAAGGAAGCAAGAGAAGCGAAAGGCTTGTCTATCGATCAGCTACATGAGATTACAAAAATTCAAAAGCGTTATTTAGCGACAATTGAAGAGGGCAATTATAGTATGTTGCCAGGTGCGTTTTATGCACGTGCGTTTATTAAACAATATGCAGATGCTGTTGGATTAAACGGAGAGGAATTGCTTGTAGAGTATCAAAGTACAATACCGCAATCTGAATCTCATGATGTACCACAAGTATCAACAGGTCAAAAAACGCAGGAAACAATGCAAAAAGCTACATCGCTTCCATTCGCAGATCATATGCCGAAAATTTTAATTGCATTATTGGTAATTGCATTAGGAGTAGCGGTTTGGTTTATTTTTCAATGGTTAACTGCAAAAGATGCTGGATCAGTAACGCAAAATAAGAGTGAACAAATTGAAGTGCAAAAAGCGAAGGGTTCGCCGTTAGATGAAAAGAAAGAAGAGAAAAAAACGGAAGAACCTAAAAAAGAAGAACCAAAGAAAGATGAGCAAAAAGCACAGCAACCACCAGCAGGACAAGATGAAATAAAATTGGTAGGGACAAGTGGAAAAGTATCTACATATGAAATGAACAATAAAGAGTTACAATTGGAACTTTCAGCAAAGGGAACAAGTTATGTAGATATTAAAGATGAAAATGGTAATGAACTTTATAATGCTACGTTAGAAGCAGGGCAAACAGTACCACAAAACTTAACTGCTCAAAAAGAAGTACGGCTTAATATCGGTAATGCGCCTAATATTGAAATTAAAGTAAATGGTAAAGTTATCAACTATGGTATAAGTACCGAAGAGGCAATGCACCAAAGAATGGTGATTAAAAACTTAGGGGCAGGGCAACCTGCACAATAACAGTCATCGCTTCGATGACTTTTTTCAATGAACAAATGTTTTTGACATGATGGAGGAATAGCTGTGAATTTACCAAACAAAATTACAATATCTCGAATCTGCTTAATTCCAATTTTTCTAGTGATTATGCTGGCTCCTTTTGATTGGGGTGCATATACAATTGGAAATGTAGATTTACCAATTCAACATTTAGTAGGAGCGCTTATTTTTATTGTTGCTTCAGCTACGGATTGGATTGATGGTCATTATGCAAGAAAGTATAATCTTGTAACAAATTTAGGGAAGTTTCTTGATCCATTAGCAGATAAGCTACTTGTTTCAGCAGCCCTTATTACATTGGTTGAAATGCAATATGTACCAGCGTGGATTGTTATTGTAATCATTAGTCGTGAATTTGCTGTAACAGGCTTACGTCTTGTGCTAGCTGGAACTGGAGAAGTTGTTGCGGCTAACATGCTAGGGAAGATTAAGACATGGACACAAATTATTGCAATTTCAGCATATTTATTACACGATGTACCATTAAACTTAATCCATATTCCGGTTGCGGATATTTTCATATGGATTGCACTAATCTTTACAGTTATTTCTGGCTGGGACTACTTCTGGAAAAATAGAGCTGCTTTTGTAAACTCAAAATAGCAGTTTATGGGGGAATCGGAATGAATGCCGAAATTATTGCGGTTGGAACAGAATTGTTACTCGGGCAAATTACAAATACAAATGCGCAGTTTTTATCTGAAAAATTGGCTTCCATTGGGATCAATGTGTATTATCATACTGTGGTAGGGGATAATAACCATCGTTTACAAGAGGCAATTCAAATTGCTGAGAAGCGTGCAGATATACTCATTTTTACAGGTGGACTTGGGCCGACAAAAGATGATTTAACAAAAGAAACAATTGCGTCTGTTATTGGTGAAGAACTTGTTTATGACGAAATTGCTTTAACGTCCATTAGTGAGTATTATAAGCGTACTGGCCGTGAGTTTACAGAGAATAATAAGAAACAAGCACTTGTTTTAAATGGCTCGGCAGTATTTGCAAATGATCACGGTATGGCGCCAGGAATGGGATTAAATAAAAATGAAAAAGTTTATATTTTATTACCAGGTCCACCGAAGGAAATGCAACCAATGTATACGAACTACGTAGACCCATTTTTACGTAACTTTACAACTGGAGAGAGCATTTATTCTCGTGTTCTTCGCTTTTTTGGCATTGGCGAATCCCAACTAGAAGTGAAAGTACAAGATTTAATTGATAGACAAACGAACCCAACAATTGCGCCGCTTGCTTCTGATGGAGAGGTGACACTTCGTTTAACAGCAAAGCATCACGATGTGAAGCATGCAGAAATGTTAATTCAACACGTGGAAAGCTTGATTTTAGAAAGAGTAGGAGAATTTTTCTACGGATATAACCAAGATTTTCTTCATTATAAAGCAATTGATTTATTGAAGAAGAAAGGTTTTACTTTAGCTTGTGCCGAAAGTTTAACGGGTGGTCTTTTTGGGAATCAAGTAACAGAAAATGCTGGTGTGTCTTCTATTTTTAAAGGCGGTGTCATTTGCTATCAGAATGACGTAAAGCAGCACATATTGCACGTACCTGAAGAAACATTACAAACAGCTGGGGCAGTTAGTGAAGAGTGTGCACGTTTTCTTGCTGAAAATGTTAAAACACTTTTAAAAGCGGATATCGGGATTAGTTTCACTGGAGTAGCAGGACCGGAAGCTTCAGAAAATAAAGAACCGGGTACTGTATTTGTTGGGCTAGCAATTAAGGATGAGCCGACAGCGGTCTTTCCTCTTACTTTAAGTGGAAGTCGTCAACAAATTAGAGAACGATCTGTGAAATATGGATTTTATCATTTGTATAAAAAACTAGAAGAGATGTGAGTTTCTTCTAGTTTTTTTATGGTGAAAAATAGGTATTTTCAATTTGGAAATAAAAAAACGAATAAATGTTCGATTTTTGTTGGCAAATTGAAATGAAAATAGGTATAATAAGATTAGCAATTCAGTTAAGGAGGAATTTGAATGAGTGATCGTCAAGCGGCATTAGATATGGCGTTAAAACAAATAGAGAAGCAATTCGGTAAAGGTTCAATCATGAAGTTAGGAGAACAGGCAGAACGTAGAATTTCAACGGTGCCAAGTGGTTCGTTAGCACTTGATGTAGCGCTTGGAGTTGGTGGTTATCCACGCGGTCGTATTATCGAAATCTATGGACCTGAAAGTTCAGGTAAAACAACAGTTTCATTACATGCGATTGCGGAAGTACAACGTCAAGGTGGACAAGCAGCATTTATTGATGCAGAGCATGCGATGGATCCTGTATATGCACAGAAGTTAGGTGTTAATATTGATGAGTTACTATTATCACAGCCTGATACAGGGGAACAAGGACTAGAAATTGCAGAGGCATTAGTTCGAAGCGGTGCAATTGATATTATCGTAATTGACTCTGTAGCAGCTCTTGTACCAAAAGCGGAAATTGAAGGGGAGATGGGTGACTCTCACGTTGGTTTACAAGCGCGTTTAATGTCACAAGCACTTCGTAAGCTTTCTGGTGCAATTAATAAATCGAAAACAATTGCAATCTTTATTAACCAAATTCGTGAAAAAGTTGGGGTTATGTTCGGGAACCCAGAAACAACTCCAGGTGGTCGTGCGTTGAAGTTCTATTCAACAGTTCGTCTTGAGGTACGTCGTGCTGAGCAATTAAAGCAAGGCAATGATATTGTTGGTAACAAAACAAAAATAAAAGTAGTAAAAAATAAAGTGGCACCTCCTTTCCGTGTTGCTGAAGTTGATATTATGTACGGAGAAGGAATTTCAAGAGAAGGCGAAATTTTAGATATGGCTTCTGAACTTGATATCGTTCAAAAAAGTGGTGCTTGGTATTCTTATAATGAAGAACGTTTAGGACAAGGGCGCGAAAATGCAAAACAATTCTTAAAAGAAAATCCAGAATTAAGAGATGAAATTGCATTCTTTATTCGTGAACATCATGGAATTGGTGAAGATTCTGCTCCTGAAAGCATGGAAGAGGGAACTCTTCTTGAAAAATAAAAGACACGATTTCGTGTCTTTTATTTTTTTCGGTTATTGTAGGCAGCAAGGTCTTTGCTGATGGAGTTTTCGCCTTATCCTACTAAAATAGTATGAAGATGGATTTCTATACGTTTTTAAGCGTATTAGATGGGTTCTAGTATAGCTTGTCATGATAATATGGTACCCGCTTTTCTTTTTAGGGGAAGATTCATAGGGCAAAGGGAAAGAAAGTAAAAGTAGACAACGCTTGACAATGAAAAATGCGATAGATACAATGAGAATGTATATTTTTTCTTATATACGATATACTCTTCTCTAGAAGAGAAGTAATATTCGGAGTAAGATTTAAATCTTACCGAAATAATAATATGACATTTTAATTGTGAAATGAAGAAAGTCCCTTAAAAAAGCGGGACGACGGTCTTTGCTGTACGTTGCAATTCAATGTACATGCCGACAGTCTTTTTTCATTCATAGCAAGGGGAGGTGAAATCATGAGTAGTACAGTTTGGATACTCATCTCCATTTTGCTTGCAACAGTCGGTGCAGTTGTTGGCTTTTTTGTTCGAAAGTCTATTGCAGAAGCGAAGATTAATGGTGCTGATAATGAAGCGAAGCGTATTTTAGACGAAGCGAATCGCGAAGCAGAGGCACTTAAAAAAGAAGCGCTTTTAGAAGCAAAGGATGAAATTCATACACTTCGTACAGAAGCTGAATTAGAAATTCGTGATCGTAGAAGCGAATTACAAAAACAAGAAAATCGTTTAATGCAAAAAGAAGAGAACCTTGATCGTAAAGACGAAACGCTCGATAAGCGCGAGCAAATGTTAGAAAAGAAAGAGGAATCTCTTGTAGCGAGACAACAACAGATTGAAGAGTTGGAAAGCAAAGTGGGAGAGTTAGTTCAAAAGCAACAAACGGAATTAGAGCGCATTTCTAATCTAACACGCGAACAAGCGAAAGCAATCATTTTAGGGAAAGTAGAAAGTGAAATTTCTCATGAAATTGCCGTTATGGTAAAAGAAAGTGAAGTTCGTGCGAAAGAAGAGGCGGATAAGAAGGCAAAAGAGATTTTATCTCTTGCAATGCAAAGATGTGCAGCTGATCATGTTGCTGAAACAACCGTTTCGGTTGTAAATCTTCCAAATGACGAAATGAAGGGACGTATTATTGGGCGTGAAGGTCGTAATATTCGTACGTTAGAAACGTTAACAGGTATTGACCTTATTATTGATGATACACCAGAAGCAGTAATCTTATCTGGATTTGATCCAATTCGTCGTGAAACAGCTCGTATCGCTCTTGATAAGCTCGTACAGGATGGACGTATTCACCCAGCACGTATTGAAGAAATGGTCGAAAAATCAAGACGTGAAGTGGATGAGTATATTCGTGAAGTAGGAGAACAAACAACATTTGAAGTAGGTGTCCATGGATTACATCCAGATCTAATTAAGATTTTAGGTCGTTTGAAATACCGTACAAGTTATGGACAAAACGTGTTGAAACACTCTATGGAAGTAGCGTACTTAACAGGACTTATGGCGGCAGAGCTTGGTGAGGACGAAAAACTAGCAAGACGTGCTGGTCTATTACATGATATCGGAAAAGCAATTGATCATGAGGTAGAAGGTAGTCACGTTGAGATTGGTGTCGAACTCGCAACGAAATATAAAGAGCACCCTGTTGTTATAAATAGTATCGCATCTCACCATGGTGATACGGAACCAACTTCAATCATTGCAGTTCTAGTTGCTGCGGCAGATGCATTGTCAGCTGCAAGACCAGGAGCTCGTAGTGAGACGCTTGAAAACTATATTCGTCGTCTTGAAAAATTAGAAGAAATTTCAGAGTCTTATGAAGGCGTAGAAAAATCTTTTGCAATTCAAGCAGGACGTGAAGTTCGCATTCTGGTAAAACCAGATACAATCGATGATTTAGAAGCTCATCGTTTAGCACGTGATATTCGAAAGCGTATCGAAAATGAACTGGATTACCCAGGCCATATTAAAGTAACTGTTATTCGTGAAACACGTGCAGTGGAATACGCAAAATAAAGTGGTGAAATGCCACTTTATTTTTTTGTGTTGGAATTGGGTAAAATAAAGTGACACTTCCATCACCGTAAATAGCCCTTATACATTATTTTTATAGTAGGATGGCAGGGAATTTAAAATGAGCAATATGATTTTATTACAAGTGAATAGCTTGTAATATGGTATGGTAATGAAAAAGTAGTATATAGAAAGGGTAATAGATATGAGAATATTATTCGTTGGGGATGTAGTAGGATCTCCTGGTAGAGGGATGATTCAACAATACGTACCGGCATTAAAGAAAAAATATACACCTACAGTAACAATTATTAATGGAGAAAATGCAGCAGGTGGTCGTGGTATTACAGAGAAAATATACCGAAACTTTTTAGAATGTGGTGCACAAGCAGTTACACTTGGAAATCATGCTTGGGATAACCGTGAAGTGTTTGAATTTATTGATGATGCTAAATATCTTGCAAGGCCGGCCAATTTTCCAGAAGGAACTCCTGGAAAAGGTCTTATTTTCGTGAATTGTAATGGTACGGAAGTAGCAGTAATTAACTTGCAAGGTCGTACATTCCTTCCACCAATTGATTGTCCATTCCGAAAAGTAGATGAGTTAATTAATATTGCGAAAAAACGCACGAATATTATCTTTATTGATTTTCATGCTGAGACAACAAGTGAAAAGCAAGCGCTCGGCTGGTATGTAGATGGTCGTGCTACAGCGGTAGTAGGAACGCATACACATGTTCCTACGGCTGATAATCGTATTTTACCAAGCGGGACAGCGTATATTACAGATGTAGGTATGACAGGCCCATATGATGGAATTTTAGGTATGGATCGTGAAGCTGTACTGAAAAAGTTCTTAACAAATTTACCTGTGCGTTTTGAAGTGACAAATGGTAGAACACAATTAAGTGCAGTACTAATTGATGTGGATCCAAATACAGGAAAAGCGAAAAAAATTGAGCGCATTTTAATTAATGATGATCAGCCATTTTTTGAATAGTTTTCTATAAAATTTAGAAAAAACATTATATTTTAATTTTTTAGAAAAATTACAGAGATTTAGCAGGAATACGCCTCGTTCCTCGTGAATATAAGTTAAAGTGAAATAATCGCTAATACTTTTTTTAGAAACGAGGAGGAAACGTGGAATGGAAATATTAAAAGTTAAAGCAACTTCGGTCCCTAACTCTGTAGCTGGTGCACTTGCTGGAGTGATTCGTGAACGCGGAACAGCAGAAATTCAAGCTATTGGTGCAGGTGCATTGAATCAAGCCGTGAAGGCAGTAGCAATTGCAAGAGGATTTGTAGCGCCTAGTGGTTTGGATTTGATTTGTATCCCAGCTTTTACAGACATTATGATTGATGGTGAAGAACGTACAGCGATAAAGCTAATTGTAGAACCTCGTTAAATTTGAACAACCTGTTTGCTTGTGTGCAAACAGGTTGTTTTTATGGTAAAGGGGGCAAGGGAATGAAAGTTTTTGATGCGCATTGTGATGTGTTATGGCAATTATGGAATGCAAAAGGAAAAAAACATTTCCAAAGTGATCCAGCATTATATATTACTTTTGAACAATTAGAGCGGAGAAAAGGAAGTATACAATGCTTTGCGATATATGTACCGGAAACAGTAGCGTATGAAGAACGTTTTGAAGTTGCCCTAACTATGGTAGATATATTTCATAAGGAAATTTTATCGCTACCAGGTATGAAATTGATACAGACGAAAAAAGATATAAAGCAGTTAGGAAAGAGTGAAATTGGCGCCATTTTAACATTAGAAGGGTGCGAAGCGATTGGGAAAGAAATGATGAAATTGCGCTTGTTTTATCGCTTAGGAGTACGATCTTTCGGGTTAACATGGAACTATGCGAATTTACTAGCTGATGGTGCACTGGAAACAAGGGGAGCAGGGTTAACTGCTTTTGGTAAAAAAGTTGTACAAGAACTTAATTCGTTTCGTTTATGGACAGATGTATCTCATTTAAATGAAAAAGGATTTTGGGATGTAATGGAAATCGCTCAATATCCAATTGCTTCACATTCGAATTGTCACAATCTGTGTCATCATCCACGTAATCTCAAAGACGAACAAATACGAGTACTGATTCAAAAAAATGCTGTGATTGGTGTGAACTTTGTACCTGAGTTTTTAACGAATCATCGACCAGCCTATATAGATGATATATTACGTCATGTAGAACATATTTGTTCGCTTGGAGGAGAGAAAAATATAGGATTTGGCTCGGATTTTGATGGTATGCCAGAGATGGCGGTAGGAATAGAAGCGTATAGGAGCTATGAACATATAATTAATGAACTTTGTAAAAGATACAGTGAGGCAAGTGTTCGCAATTTTTTATATGATAATTTTGTTGAACATATTCCTTTTTAGTGTTGGATTTAAAATAGTTAATATAAATAATTTAAAAATTTAAAAAATTAAAACGAAATAAAAACAATTTATTGCTTTTTTTGTATGGTAAGGCTAGAATGGTAGACGAATTAAGATTATACAAAAGATTCAGGGAAGTCAGAAGAGGTATAATTTGCGTCCATTGTAGTTTATTTGTATAAAAAGTGCTAAACTATTACTGTAAAAAAATACACTACAATGAATGCAGCCAAAAGGGGTGTAGGAGATGATTAGTCAACTTTCATGGAAAGTTGGAGGACAACAAGGTGAAGGAATTGAAAGTACAGGAGAAATCTTCTGTATTGCATTAAACCGATTAGGATATTACTTATACGGTTACCGCCACTTCTCATCACGGATTAAAGGCGGTCATACAAATAATAAAATTCGCGTAAGTACAACTGAGGTGCGCGCGATATCAGATGATTTAGATATTTTAATTGCATTTGATCAAGAAACAATCGATTTTAATTTCCACGAATTACGTCCAGGCGGAATTGTTGTTGCGGATGCGAAATTTAATCCGACTATACCTGAAAATGCAGATGTGAATCTATATGTGATACCGTTTACAGATATTGCTTCAGAATTAGGTACATCATTAATGAAAAACATGGTTGCTGTTGGAGCATCTAGTTCGGTACTAGGGTTAGATGAAACTGTTTATTTAGAGGTTGTTGAAGAGATCTTTGGTCGCAAAGGAGAGCAAGTCGTTCAAAAGAATATGGAAGCAATCAAACGCGGCTCTCAATATATGAAAGAATTGCTTGGTGAGAAAGTAAATATGATGCAGCTTGAAAAAGCTGACGGTCAAAAACGCATGTTTATGATCGGTAACGATGCGATTGCATTTGGAGCAGTAGCTGGTGGTGCTCGCTTTATGTCTGCATATCCAATTACACCTGCATCTGAAATTATGGAATACTTAATTAAAAAGCTTCCAAAAGTAGGCGGGACTGTAATCCAAACTGAGGATGAAATTGCGGCTTGTACAATGGCTATTGGTGCAAACTATGCTGGTGTTCGTACATTAACGGCATCGGCAGGTCCAGGTCTATCTTTAATGATGGAAGCGATTGGCTTAGCAGGTATTACAGAAACACCTCTTGTAATCGTAGATACACAACGTGGTGGTCCAAGTACGGGTTTACCAACAAAACAAGAACAATCTGATTTAATGGCAATGATTTATGGAACACATGGTGAAATTCCCAAAATCGTAATGGCGCCAAGTACTGTTGAAGAAGCGTTCTATGATATTGTAGAAGCGTTTAACTTAGCGGAAGAATATCAAGTTCCAGTTATCTTCTTAACAGATTTACAGCTTTCTTTAGGAAAACAAACAGTTGAACCACTGAAGTTAGATAAAGTAGAAATTCGCCGTGGTAAGCTTGATTTACAAGCAGAGTTACCAGAGCGTGAAAATAAAGCATATTTCAAACGTTATGAAGTGACAGAAGATGGTATTTCACCACGCGTTCTACCTGGTATGAAAAATGGTGTTCACCATGTGACTGGTGTAGAGCATGATGAGACTGGTAAACCATCTGAATCAGCGCTGAATCGTAAAGAACAAATGGACAAACGTTTCCGTAAAATGGCGAATTTGAAGTTCAATACCCCTGTTTATAAAAATGCCAAGTATGATGATGCTGATGTATTGTTAGTTGGTTTTAACTCTACTCGTGGTGCAATTGAGGAAGCGATGGAACGTTTAGAGCAAGAAGGAATGAAAGTAAATCACGCTCATGTGCGTTTAATCCATCCGTTCCCAACGGCTGAAATCGATCCACTTGTGAAGAGTGCGAAGCGCGTTGTTGTAGTAGAAAACAATGCGACTGGTCAACTTGCTAACATTATGAAAATGAATCTTGGTAATGGTGAGAAAATTTCTAGTCTCTTAAAATATGATGGAAATCCATTCTTACCAAAAGAAATTTACAACGAATGCAAAAAAGGGGTTGTATTAAATGGCAACATTTAAGGACTTTCGTAACAGTGTAAAACCAAACTGGTGTCCAGGTTGCGGAGACTTCTCGGTGCAAGCTGCGATTCAACGTGCAGCAGCTAACGTTGGTTTAAATCCAGACGAATTAGCAGTTATTTCTGGTATCGGCTGTTCAGGTCGTATTTCAGGTTATATTAATTCCTATGGTGTGCATAGTATTCATGGACGTGCACTTCCAATCGCACAAGGTGTGAAAATGGCAAACCGTGATTTGACAGTTATCGCATCTGGTGGTGACGGCGATGGTTTTGCAATTGGTATGGGACACACAATCCATTCTATTCGTCGTAATATTGACATTACGTATATCGTAATGGATAACCAAATTTACGGGCTAACAAAAGGTCAAACTTCACCACGTAGTGAAGCTGGATTTAAAACGAAAAGTACACCACAAGGTTCAATTGAACCAGCACTATCTGTCATGGAAATGGCATTGACAGCAGGTGCGACTTTTGTGGCACAGAGTTTCTCTAGTGATTTAAAAGAATTAACGCAGCTGATCGAAGCTGGTATTCAACATAAAGGGTTTTCTTTAATCAATGTATTTAGCCCATGTGTTACTTATAATAAAGTAAATACGTATGATTGGTTTAAAGAGAATTTAACAAAACTAAGCACAGTAGAAGGATATGATCCATCTAACCGTATGATTGCAATGCAAACGCTGATGGAAAACAAAGGTCTAGTAACAGGTCTGATTTACCAAAATACAGAACAGCCTTCTTATCAAGATTTGGTAAAAGGCTACAGTGAAAAACCTTTAGTTCAAGCTGACTTACAAATGGATCAAAAGATGTTTGATGAGCTTGTTGCTGAATTTATGTAATCATGAAATAAAAAGCTGCCAATTGGCAGTTTTTTTACTTTCGGTTTGGAATAATATAGGAGAATTTTATTATAAAATATTTACTTAGAAAATTCAGAATGATAAAATAATTAACGAATCGTTGTATTAGGACATCATGTTCATTCGCTTTAGGATGCGCGAGGGATGTAGTCTCTTTGTTGTTAAATTTGGCTAAACACTTTATACTATGATAGTGTATATGGAAAATAAAGCAATATGCTTTTTTACAAGGACAAGATTAAAACAATAAAAAAGGGAATGTCTATTCGTGTCGGGAAGATTCCATTCTTATAGGTGGTTAGATCGATTACTCGAGTTTCAAAGGGGCAAGTTATCTCTCAAACTATTCTAATCTTTAAGATGGGTCTGATCGTTATTGGAATAGACTACAGTGTATAGTTAAGGTTGAAAGGAGATTACCCATGAACGAGCAACAACGATTAGCAAGTCAACAAGCAAATTCTTCTGCGAAAAAGGAAGAAAAAGATTATAGCAAATACTTTGAAAGTGTATATCAGCCACCTTCTTTAAAGGATGCGAAAAAGCGCGGGAAAGAAGAAGTGAAAATTGATCGTGATTTCGGTCTACCAGAAGAGTTTCGTAATTTTGGTGCAGGAAGAAAGTTTTATATCCGTACTTACGGATGTCAAATGAATGAGCATGATACGGAAGTAATGGCCGGTATTTTTACAGCGCTTGGATATGAACCAACATTTGCAACAGAAGATGCAGATGTAATTTTATTAAATACTTGTGCCATTCGTGAAAACGCTGAAAATAAAGTATTCGGAGAGCTTGGCCATTTAAAATCATTAAAACAACGAAATCCGGATCTTTTAATCGGTGTATGTGGTTGTATGTCTCAAGAGGAATCTGTTGTAAACAAAATTATGCAAAAAAACCAACATGTAGATATGGTATTTGGGACACATAATATTCATCGATTACCTTATATTTTAAAAGATGCGATGTTTTCTAAAGCGACAGTTGTTGAAGTTTGGTCGAAAGAAGGAGATGTAATTGAAAACCTTCCGAAAGTACGCCGTGGTGATATTAAAGCTTGGGTAAACATTATGTATGGATGTGATAAATTCTGTACATATTGTATCGTACCGTATACACGTGGGAAAGAACGAAGCCGTCGCCCAGAAGATATCATTAATGAAGTTCGCCATTTAGCCGCAAATGGTTATAAAGAAATTACATTACTTGGTCAAAACGTAAATGCATACGGTAAAGACTTCGATGATACTGAATATGGTCTTGGTGATTTAATGGATGAACTTCGTAAGATTGATATAGCGCGTATTCGCTTTACAACAAGTCACCCGCGTGATTTTGATGACCACCTAGTTGAGGTGCTTGGAAAAGGTGGTAATTTAGTAGAACATATCCACTTACCAGTACAATCTGGTAGCACAGATATGCTTAAAATTATGGCGCGTAAATACTCACGTGAGCATTATTTAGAACTTGTACGTAAAATTAAAAAAGCGATTCCGAATGCAGTATTAACAACTGATATTATCGTTGGTTTCCCGAATGAAACAGACGAGCAATTTGAGGAAACGATGTCTTTATATCGTGAAGTAGAATTTGATAGTGCATTTACATTCATTTATTCACCTCGTGAAGGAACACCAGCTGCAAAAATGCAGGATAATGTCCCGATGGAAGTGAAAAAAGAACGTTTACAACGTTTAAATGCATTAGTAAATGAGTATTCTATGAAAAAGAATAAACGATATGAGGGACAGATTGTTGAAGTATTGGTTGATGGGGAAAGTAAGAATAATCCAGACGTACTTGCAGGTTACACACGTGCTAATAAACTTGTAAACTTCGTTGCTCCAAAATCTGTAATCGGTCAGCTTGTAAAAGTAAAGGTAACAGAAGCGAAAACTTGGTCTCTAAACGGGGAATTAGTTGAGGAGCCGATTGAGGTGAAATAATAGATGAAAGTATATACAAAAGATGAAATTGTTGAGCAAGCAAAAGAATTAGCGAAAATGATTGCTGAAACAGAAGAAGTGGATTTCTTTAAACGTGCAGAAGCACAAATCCATAAGAATGAAAATGTAAAGCGTGCAATTGATGAAATAAAAGCACTGCAAAAACAAGCAGTAAACTTACAGCATTACGGGAAATGGGAAGCATTGAAAAAAGTAGAAGCGGAAATTGATGCTCTTCAAGATAAACTGGATAGTATTCCGGTTGTACAGGAATTCAAGTCTTCACAAACATATGTTAATGATTTATTGCAACTTGTAGCGAGCACAATCTCTAACAACGTAACGGATGAAATTTTAATTTCGACTGGTGGAGATGTATTAAAAGGAGAAACTGGTGCAGAAGTAGAAAGTAAAAAAGGTAATTGCGGTTGCTAAGAGAGATGTCTTATAGACATCTTTTTTTTTATTTTTATCCCGCTAATATTGCTCATAAAATCTTGACTGGTGAGGGGAAATGAGTAGTGAAGGTGAAGAACTCCACTACTGATTAAAGTTTCACTTTGTAATGATACATACTCTTTTCAAAAAAAGAATGACACATTCCGCTATTGTCACGCATATGATTAAATGAATATCGATTGAGGAGGGTTTTAAATGTCCGAATTCAGAGAGATTATTACAAAGGCAGTAGTTGGAAAAGGACGTAAGTATACAAAATCGACGCATACATGTGAATCAAATAATGAACCGACAAGTATTCTCGGATGTTGGGTAATTAATCACACATATGAGGCAAGAAGAAGTGGGAAAATGGTGGAAATTGAAGGGTATTACGATGTGAATACATGGTACTCGTTTGATGAAAATACGAAAACGGAAGTTGTAACAGAACGTATTAACTACACAGATGAGGTGAACATCGGCTATCGTGATAAAAATTTTTCTGGTGAAGATTCCGAAATTATTGCTCGTGTTATTCAGCATCCGAACTGTTTAGAAGCGGTTGTTTCACCGAATGGTAACAAAATTGTTGTAACTGTAGAGCGTGAATTTCTAACGGAAGTAGTTGGGGAAACAAAAATTTGCGTCAGTATAAACCCAGATGGATGTCCAGAAGGCGATAGTGATTTTGAGGTTAGCGATGATGAATTTGAAGAATTAGATCCAAACTTTATTTTAGATGCAGAAGAGGAGTAAGGGAGGGCTAGGAAGAATTTCTTCCTAGCTTTTTATATTATATAAGTGATACTGAATGGACATTTTTCCTGATGAAAATGTGCTATAATGAAGAGAGACTCCTAAAAGAGGAGATAAGAGTATCCGTGAAGTGTAGCATATAAATATATAGCACATTTTTATGAAGTATGGAGGAAACAGATGACTCAGTATACCCCTATGATACAACAATATTTAAAGGTCAAGGCAGACTATCAAGATGCCTTTTTATTTTTTAGATTAGGCGATTTTTATGAGATGTTTTTTGAGGATGCGGTTAAGGCGGCACATGAACTTGAAATCACACTAACAAGCCGAGATGGTGGTAGTAGCGATCGTATACCAATGTGTGGAGTTCCATATCATGCGGCGAAAAATTATATTGAACAGCTCGTTGAAAAAGGATACAAAGTAGCGATTTGTGAGCAAGTAGAAGACCCGAAAACAGCTAAGGGAGTAGTGCGCCGTGAAGTAGTGCAATTAATTACGCCAGGGACGATGATGGAAGGGCGTACAATTGACGAGAAAGAAAATAACTTTTTAGCGGCATTAACACACTTTGAAGATGGTTCTTATGCGCTAGCGTGTAATGACTTAACAACAGGACAAAATACGGTAACATTGTTAACAGGTACGGTAGAAGATATCTTGCTAGAAGTCTATGCAACAGGTTCAAAAGAAATAGTTGTCGAGTCTACATTTTCAAAAGATGAGCTAAACAAGCTAACAGAAACATTAAAAATGACAATTTCTTATGAAGATGAAACGAAAGTTCCTGAAGGATTAGAGCATCTTGTGAAAAATGTAACGCAAACGAAATTAGTTACAGCAGTGGGACGCTTATTGAATTATGTACTAAGAACGCAAAAACGTTCATTAGATCACCTGCAACCAGTGGATATTTATTATACAAATCAATTTATGAAAATTGATGTACATTCAAAACGAAATTTAGAGTTAACAGAAACGCTTCGAACTAAAGAGAAAACAGGTTCGCTATTATGGCTATTAGATAAAACGAAAACAGCTATGGGCGGTCGTATGTTAAAACAGTGGATGGAGCGTCCGCTTATACAGAAAGAAAAAATTGAAGAACGCTTAGAAATGGTTGAAACATTTGTGAATGACTATTTCTTACGTGAAGATTTGAAAGAAAAACTAAAAGAAGTGTATGATTTAGAACGTTTAGCAGGAAAAGTTGCATATGGTAGTGTCAATGCGCGTGATTTACTGCAATTAAAGCGTTCACTTCTGCAAATACCAACAATTTTAGAAGCGGTTAGTCTAATAGACAATTCTTATGCAGCAAGGTTAATTCAAGGTGCTGATCCATGCGAAGGTTTAACAGAGTTATTAGATAGAAGTATCCAAGAAAATCCACCGCTTTCTATAAAAGATGGTGATATTATAAAAGGCGGTTATAATGATAAGTTAGATCAATACCGTTATGTTAGTAAAAACGGAAAAACATGGATTGCAGAGCTTGAAAAACGTGAACGTGACATTACAGGAATTAAATCGTTAAAGATCGGTTACAACCGTATTTTTGGCTACTATATTGAAGTGACAAAAGCCAACCTTGCTTCGCTTCCAGAAGGGCGTTATGAGCGCAAACAGACGCTTGCAAATGCGGAGCGTTTTATTACAGATGAATTAAAAGAAAAAGAAACATTGATTTTAGAGGCAGAAGAAAAAATTGTGCAACTAGAGTATGATTTATTCACTGCACTGCGTGAAGAAGTAAAAGTATTTATTCCTAAGTTACAACATTTAGCAAAAGTTATTAGTGAATTAGATGTGTTGCAAAGTTTTGCTACAGTAAGTGAAGAAGAACAATTTGTAAAACCGGTTTTAACAGATAAGCGTGAAATCTTTATTAAAGATGGTCGTCATCCTGTTGTAGAAAAAGTATTAAACGGAAAGCTGTATGTTCCAAACGATTGTATGATGCCAGAAAATATGGATGTCTTTTTAATTACAGGTCCAAATATGTCTGGTAAAAGCACGTATATGCGTCAATTAGCACTTATTACTGTTATGTCACAAATCGGTTGCTTTGTGCCAGCAGCAGAAGCGGTGTTACCAGTCTTTGATCAAATCTTTACGAGAATTGGAGCAGCAGATGATTTAATTTCAGGTCAAAGTACGTTTATGGTTGAAATGTTAGAAGCGAAAAATGCGATTGCAAATGCATCAGAAAGAAGTTTAATTTTATTTGATGAAATTGGCCGCGGTACTTCTACGTATGACGGTATGGCACTTGCACAAGCAATCATCGAACACATCCATGACCAAATTGGAGCGAAAACATTATTCTCAACACATTATCATGAATTAACAGTGTTAGAAGAAAGTTTAGCACAGCTGAAAAATGTACATGTTTCAGCTATTGAAGAAAATGGGAAAGTTGTCTTCTTGCATAAAATTCAAGACGGAGCAGCAGATAAAAGCTATGGGATTCATGTTGCACAGCTTGCAGAGCTTCCAGATAGCTTAATTGCTCGTGCGAAAGAAGTATTAGCGCAGTTAGAAGGGCAAGAGGAAATCATCATTCCAAAACGAGCAGAAGTAAAAGTCCAAGAAGAAATCGTTCAAGAACCAGTCGTTGTAAAAGAAGAAGTGGAAACAATGCCAGAGAAGAACGAAGAAGCGGAAGAATCACAGCTATCTTTCTTTGCCGCAGAACAGCCTGCGAACAAACAGGACAAGTCTATACTTGATCAAAAAGAAACAGCTGTGTTAACGCAAATTAAAAAAATGGATTTACTTGATATGACGCCTCTAGAAGCATTAAATGAATTGTATCGTTTACAGAAAAAGTTAAAGAAAGGATGAGTAAGTAGATGGGGAAAATTCGCAAACTCGATGATCAACTCTCTAACTTAATTGCTGCAGGGGAAGTAGTAGAACGACCTGCTTCAGTTGTAAAAGAACTTGTGGAAAATTCCATCGATGCGAATAGTACATCTATTGAAATCCACTTAGAAGAAGCGGGATTATCGAAAATTCGCATCATCGATAATGGAGATGGCATTGCAGAAGAAGATTGCATCGTTGCTTTTGAACGACATGCAACCAGTAAAATTAAAGATGAAAATGATTTGTTTCGCATACGGACGCTTGGATTCCGTGGTGAGGCATTGCCAAGTATTGCATCTGTTAGTGAATTAGAGCTAATTACAAGTACAGGGGATGCGCCAGGTACGCATCTCATTATTAAAGGCGGAGACATTATTAAGCAAGAAAAGACGGCGAGCCGAAAGGGAACAGATATTACCGTCCAAAACTTGTTTTTTAACACACCAGCACGCCTTAAATATATGAAAACAATTCATACAGAGCTAGGGAATATTACGGATATTGTGTATCGCATTGCGATGTCGCATCCAGAAGTATCTTTGAAACTGTTTCATAATGAGAAAAAACTGCTTCATACATCAGGAAATGGTGATGTTAGACAGGTACTTGCAGCGATTTACAGCATTCAAGTTGCGAAAAAGCTGATTCCAATTGAAGCAGAATCATTAGACTTTACGATTCGTGGTTATGTAACGTTACCTGAAGTAACAAGAGCATCTCGTAATTACATGTCCACAATTGTAAATGGCCGTTACGTTCGGAACTATGTATTAATGAAAGCTGTGCAGCAAGGATATCATACGTTGCTTCCAGTTGGGCGCTATCCTATTGGGTTTCTATCGATTGAAATGGATCCGATGTTAGTGGATGTAAACGTTCATCCAGCGAAATTAGAAGTGCGCTTTAGTAAAGAACAAGAACTCTTACAACTCATTGAAAAAACATTGCAAGATGCATTTAAAAAAGTGCAGCTTATTCCAGATGCTGGTGTTGCAACGAAGAAAAAAGAAAAAGATGAAAGTGTGCAAGAACAATTTCACTTTGAACATACAAAGCCGAAAGAGCCACCAATGCCAAATATCGTCTTACCGACTGGGATGGATGAGAAACAGGAAGAGGTTCAAGCAAAACCACAAAACCAAAATCTACTTTGGCAACCACCAAAGCAAGAATGGCAACCTCCTGAGTCTTTAGTAAGGGAAGAAAACAATTGGCAACCGTCTAAACCAATCATTGAAGAGTCTCTTCAAGAAGAAAAAGGCTGGGACAGCAATGATGAGGATTTTGAATTAGCAGAAGTAGAAGAAATCCAAGAAATCGAAATGAACGGAAACGATTTACCACCGCTTTATCCAATTGGACAAATGCACGGAACTTATATTTTCGCTCAAAATGATAAAGGGTTATATATGATTGATCAGCATGCGGCGCAAGAGCGAATCAATTATGAATATTTCCGTGATAAAGTAGGACAAGTAGCACAAGAAGTCCAAGAACTACTTGTACCATATCGTATTGATTTATCTCTTGCGGAATTTTTACGTGTTGAAGAACAATTAGAGGAGTTAAAGAAGGTGGGATTATTCCTAGAACAATTCGGTCATCAATCCTTTATCGTTCGTTCACACCCAACATGGTTCCCAAAAGGAAAAGAAACAGAAATCATCGATGAAATAATGCAACAAGTCGTCAAACTAAAAAAAGTTGATATTAAAAAACTACGTGAAGAAGCAGCCATCATGATGAGCTGTAAAGCATCAATTAAAGCAAATCAATATTTAACGAACGATCAAATATTCGCTTTACTTGAAGAACTACGTACAACAACAAACCCATATACTTGTCCGCACGGAAGACCGATTCTTGTGCATCATTCAACTTATGAGTTGGAGAAGATGTTTAAGAGGGTTATGTAGGGGATGTCAAAAGGGAGCAACAGTAAATGTTGCTCCCTTTTAATATGTAGAGTTAATTGTTAAACGAAAATAAGGTGGAGTAATTTTGCAGTTTATTTAAATTTGAGCATATCATACTTAAGGTTGTAAGTAGTTTATTTCTTGGTTACGTTAGCTTAAATGTATCTATGTATAAAAAAGCGCTGTATATTAGCACTTTTTAAAAGGTACGTGAGTTTTATAATAGAGGTTTATACATTGCTAAAAGCTATGCATTGCCAAATGTTGATTCTTATTTGATTAATTGTTATAAGAACCTATACGAT
>NZ_JBALQK010000026.1:0-28042 GCF_036965845.1 Bacillus sp. JJ1127
CTTATAATTATAGTAATTACTTTTGTTATTACATTTGTTTGAACTTTAACGAGGAGGATAACTATGCCGAAAGTGCATGTTACTTTAGATGACGTTTTAAAAAAGAAAGGCAAAACTCAAAAAGAACTTGCGGAGTTAACAGGTATTAGACCTGCTGCTATTAGCGAGTTATATAATAATCAACGAAAATCTCTAAATAGAGAGCATATCGATAAAATACTAACAGCATTAAATATAACTGATATAAATGAGTTAATTACGATTGTAAATGATTGAATGCCCTAACTGCAATCGAAAGCAAGGTGCACGTAAAGGTGCAGGACAGTTTGTATGCGAAGCTGCAAGAAGTTAACTAAATCGAGAATCTAAAAAATGCGACCGCCCGTAATAGGCGGTCTTTTTACGTACTCCGTGCTTCGTCTACCTTACGTCCACATACGCATCACTAGCCGTAATGTAGTACGTATTCCCTTTCGAATTATGCACTCGATATTGTGGCGAACCGTTTACGTCAACCTTTGCATCGATAGTAAAGCCAAGTCCTGCGTCAACAGTACCGGCTACATACGACTTGTCCCACGTAGCTTTCGTGTAGAAGTTTAGGTCGTTTACTTTCGCTACGACACGCTTGCCTACTACGTTATCACTTTGTTTTCCGCCGACTGACGCTGCGCTTTGAGCGTAACGAATATAAGACGGATCATATTTCACCCATTGGTCGTTACCCAAGCATAACCACTTACCGTTAGGTCCGTTAACTTCACCCCATACTTGATACGCTTCGCCTCGTTGTAACTTGCGAATTACTCCGTTATCAGTACTAGGACCCTTGCGTAAGTTAACGTTAGCGCCTTCGATGTATGCGACGCCGTTAGTCGACGTTACCTCGCTAGGTGTTTCCGGTTTAGGCGTAGGATTTACTACGATTGGCGATTCGTTATTATCATACGCACGCTTAACATCCGCTCTAAACTGCGCCATAGATACGCCGTGAGAAGCTAAGTAAGCGCGTGGGTCTTCGTGATCAGTTCCGCCTAGTTTACGAGTTACATCCTCGTGCGTCCATAGACCTTGTTCGACCGTTAAGTTACCGTCCTTTAGAATCTTCGCTAGTAATTTAACGTATCTTTCATAGGACGATTTAAACTTCGCTGGATTACTAGTTTCGGAGAGTTCAACGTGGACGAACCGTTTATTTGCCGAAGGTCCAGCACCGTAGGCTACATAACGCGTATCGGCGATTTGAATCGTTTCGTTCCAGTCTACCGCAAAGTGAACGAATGCATTACGCCAAGTCCTCGCTTCATAGTTTCGGATATTAATAGCTGGTGCTTCCGGTGTAGCGGTCGAATGAGCTACTACACCTTCGTATGCACCGACTCCATAACGATATGCTTGTTTCGGTAAATCCGGTATTAACATACGGTTAATCGTTAACGCTTCGGCAAACGCCCCGCCCATGAACGAAAAAAAGACCACCATTACGGTAGCCATCGAGAGTAATAGTTTTGTAAATCGCGTCACTTTACGTCCTCCTTCGTATTTAATATCTGTTTGATTTCCGTTACATCTTTCGATAACGAGCCGAAGGCTTTCGCTTGTTCTTCGATTACCTCTTGGTTCTTCTCGATTACTAACTGATATTTACCTTCGCGCTCTTTACTTTCTTTGCGTGAATCGAAAAAGAGCCAAACGAAAAGAGCCGCTAACAGCCCTTGCGATAATGCTAATTTAAAGATTTCTTCCGTCATAGATACCGTTCATCCCCTTTCGACGAATAAAAAATAACGCTCACTATTCCGTGGCGTCTGCGTCTAGCTTTTTATATACTTTTTCTTAATGTAATACATCGCATAATAAAATTAGATATCTTTCGTATTCTCTAAAATATAATCCTCTACCGCTATGCGATACTCTTGATTTGTAATATCATCGATAATATATGTTTTACCTGTTTTCGGGTTAAGTCCTCCATTTATAATCCGTTCTGCACAAATTCTTACTACTACTCGATTTACCATTATAAAATTCCTCCCACATTAGCGTCTGCCGCTAAAAGTAATTCGTTTTCTAATTTTTCAAGCTGTTGTTCTGGTGTTAATACTTGTGGTATTTCTTCTAAAATAGGTTGTTTTGTTTCTATATCAACACCAACTATGCGATGTGTTTGAAAATTAATCGATCCAAATGAGATATCAATAAAATTTAGCTCTTTGATTTCTTTCCTTGGTAAAATGTTACCTGCCATTTGACCTAGTTCAACAACAATATCTCCGTCTTGATCATAGATAATTCTGGTGCCTATTTGATTCAATGTAGCTAACCTCCTTTATTCGACTGCATACCAACGATAGTACATTGTATAAGAGTCTGAAAACGCTTTTTTTATTGTAAATTGCGGTGAATTTGGTTTCGTTGCAGGCAATACCTTTATTGCCATATCAGCTAATGATTGTTTCCATCCTGTATTCAATCCACTAAAATCTGTCCATGTGAAAGCGACGTCAATATTAGGGGTATTTGCATTTGGTTCGCTTGAATATACAATGGCAAGTAATGACGGTATGAATGTTAGTCCTGATATTGTTATACTTGCTGTTGTGCCAGGTAAATTACCTGTTCCGGTAGCCCATTTCTTTCCTGTATTTACATTCGCTATCTTACTCATTAACGAATCCAATGATTCCGTACCACTAGCACTTGTACCCTTTGCGGTTAAATTAGCTGCCCCTTTATTTTTCGCATTCTGTATATGCGTTTTAAGCTGGACAAAAGTATTATCACTCGTTGCCGGAGAGCCGATAACGGTTGCTAGCGCTTTTTTACCGTTATCGGCACTTGTAAAAAGTTCATTCATTGCGTTAACAATAGACGTTTTATTTGTCGTTAGTAATGTTGATTTATCACCGATATCCTGTTTTAAAACATCAATCTTGTTAAAGAGATTACCAGCTACATCCCCATCTAGTGTATACTTCAGTTCGGAAAACCAAGATTCAAACTCCTGTTTATATTGTGTTGTCCATGTCGCTAAGTCTAATTCTCCTTGGACTTTTGTCTGATCAAACCAAGACTGAAATTGCTTGAATATCAATGTTGTATCCGCCTGTAAAAGCGAATTAACTACGCCACATAAATCTTTATTCAACCGTAAATCTGTAACATTAGCTTGTGAGACCGTAATAGCACCGTTCTTTACAAAAATATCTGCGATACCTAACTCGTATATATCAGTATCTCTTTGTAACTCGGGAGCTACTGGACTACTAGCGAATTTCCCCTTTTTCACTTCTGCGGTAATGACGCGAGCTAGATAATCGCAACGAATCACCACACGGTCAATTCGTGAAAGAACACCGTCTGCTACATCAATTTTCAACTCTTTATCATCCGTGTTGTGATACATACGTCCTTTCATCCACGCGGCGCCCGGTCGTACTCTCACTTTCATCCCGGTACCATCCGCAATCACCTGTATGTTATCGCCTACATTCGGGAAGTATCCGTCGGTTATGAATTTATTAAAATAGTTCGCGAAGTCTTCCGATTTATAGACGCGGTCGCCTTTTCCGCTTGCATCTCGTATACTATCAAATGCGAAATTCTTTTCCACGTAATCGCCTCCTTTAGTTTATTTTTCGTTTTATGGTGTCAATTAACGTCGGTTTATTCGTACCAAACTCGACATTTACGTTTAATATCCCGTTCTCGTATTCTTCTGTAACGGAGGTAATACGTGGATGCATTACGATGCCCCATTTCTTATTTAATACTGTTACTCTATCGCCAAGATCGAAGTCTTTTCGGTATATGAACTGCGAGTTACTATCGACTTCCCCTTCGAATGCCTCAACGTTTTCAGCTTCGGCAAGTTTACTTAAGCCACGGTCTTTTAGCATTTTTTGATACTTATCGGTAGAAATCACGTTTCCGTCTTCGTCTTGATCGGATAAGTCTCGGGCATCTACGAACATCTCAACGCGTTCCCACCCGCTTAAGTCATCGCGAATCAATTCGATTTTACGTTTCTCACCTTCGCCCGCCCCTGCTACTAGTACCATATTTGCGAATTGAGAACTATCCTTTACGTACTTTTGATTCACAACGTTTTCATATTCGGTGCTAAAAATAACGGGGTCTTTATCGTTTTGATTGATGGATAAATCTTCCCCTCGGAATACATCGAACTTAAATTCCTTTGAATTTATATCGAATAGTACTCGCCAACCTACGTCATTTTTAAGTGAAGTACTCTCTAAAATTTCGACTAAAGGTTTATATGAACATACCTCGCTTGTCTCGCCGAAAGTCTTTGGCGGTGAAACCGAAAAATTAGGTAGAATACGTTTTGGATTTTCCGGAGTGATAACGTTATATTTGACGAAAGATTTCATAACCGTATCTATATCGCCGTCATAGCGTTGTTGCCTCCATACGATCCTTCTCGCTAGTAAATTCTCGATTGAGAAACCTTTTACTGTTAATTTTTCTTGCGTACCTTCCTCCTCGATTTCGTGAGAACAAATATAATACGCTTCTTGTACATTGTCACTTTTCGCAAAGATATTTCCTTCGGATAGTAACTCAAATACTTCGAAAGTGAATTCTGCCGTTAAAGTGAATTTGCCAACGTTAGTTAAATTTCGCTCTACAATAAGCGCGTTATAATCATCTACGATACCTAGAAACTCGAACTGACGGTTAAATATATATAATTCCATACTAAACCCCCAGTATTTTAGAAGTATGGTAGATCGTTACCTCTAACTGTTCTAAGTTTTTCTCTGCGTCATAACGGAACAAGTTATCGCCAATCTCTAATTGTAAAAACGTGCTTCCTAGTTCCAATCGACGCATAATTTTTCCTTCGACGCTACTCATGACTGATTTATTACCACGCGTAGTATTTACGATAATCGTTTCGCCTGGAATCATCGTTTTATTTATTCGTAAGTATTCTTGTGTGTTAACGTTAACTAAGGAAGGATTTATAACCGTACTTAATGCACGAAAATGGATTTCCATTCCTGTTTCGGTGTGCCCTTCGTTAACCACGTTTACGATAAGACTCGGCGACCTGTATCCGAATTCTAGTCCGTCCATCGGAATCTCTAACGGAAATTCAAATGCGCCTAACCACAACGCAATTTCATCACGCTTACGTCCTTTTCGGAAATACGGGTCAGGACAAACGAAACTAACTGTCGCCTTTTGCCATCTGTGCCCACGATTTTCATTTCCGTCTGGAAACGACGGTAAACTTTCGATTGTCGCATCGATTTCGACGGTAATACTTTCGTTTTCATAACGAAGTACACCTAGACCTAATTTCGGATTTAATACACGGGTTAATTTACTACGATGTTTTGAGATTGTTCCGTAGTTTTCTGCTTCTATAAGTAATTCAACATCTATTTCACGTTCCGCCATTAACGCGTTTACGAATTTCGAACCATCCTTATATGAAGATTTCTGCGATTGTATTTCTGCTTCGACATCGCCCAATCCTGTAATCGTTACAATTTGAAAAGGGAGAGCATCGCTGATAACGACACTCTCCCCTTTCGCATTTGTAAACGTTACTTTTTCCATCATAGACTACCACCCCATTTCCGTACCAAGTTGTCTAAGCACACGTTTCTGTTTACGTAAGGCCTGCGCTTCCGATGTACCATCCGGCAATTGAATATTTACCGTAGGCTGGAACGAATTTTGCACCTGTGCACTACGTGATGTACCGTTATCCAATACACGTCCTCTAATCGACTGTACTCCACTAACAACGTTAGGTTGTACGCTAATCTGTTCTGGTCGCATCCACTCAGCTGCTTCTAACGCTGTCTGTTCAACCGCTCCACGCATCGCTTTCATACCGTTAATCCAACCTTGCATCATATTGACACCGATCATATCTCGCATCCAACGAGACGGTGAATGGATATCTAGCGCTGACTGAATTACCGACTTGATTGAATTAGCGATAGATTCTGCGACTGCCATTAGCTCCGGACGCATGCCTTCCATGCCTTGCATTAGTCCGCGAATTGCGTTCGCCCCGATATCTGGTAATGTAGCCGCCATTGCGTTAAATTCGAATAGTGTTCCCGTGTTGATTTCAGCGATTTTTGTTGCGAATTCGCCTTCTAATAGCGCAAGTTCTTTCGCTGATCCACTTCTCAATTCATCAAGTTTCTTAAGCATATCGTCTTTCATAGATTTCATTTGATCTGTCGAAACGATGCGAGCTTGTTCCATTTTAATAAGCCAAAGATGATTGTACTTTCTCAACTCTTCATCTGTCATTTTCGCAAGTACAGCCACTTCTCCCGCCGCCTTTGGACCCATTTGTTTCAATTCTTCTAATAAACCGTTGTCTAACCCACGGCTTAAAAGCGATTGAATATTATCCGCCCATTGGTCAACGACATCCACTTGACTAGCTAAGTTACCAAGTAAATCTTCTGCGGTTAATTCCGTTGTACCTTTAGCTTTATCGAAAAGTCCAACGAAATCAGTAATCGAACGCGCACGATTCGCAACGGCTTTTTCGTATTCCGCCGTTATCGCCTTTTCTTGCTCAATTAATTTATTATTTATCGCCTGAGCTTTCGATACGTATTCCTCGTTAATTTGAAGTAGTTTATCGTTAATTTCTTTCTTAACGCGTACTACTTCTTTATCCGCTTCCATACGCTCTTTTGTGCCTTCAGCGAAACGACTTTGCACACGTTCCCATGCGCGGAGTTCGTCCGTTAACGACAGTTGTTTTAGCGCTTTCTTATCTACGATCCAGTTTTTCGACTCTTCGAACGGATATTGCATCGCCCTAGCTAACTCATTGGCTGCTTGTCCTACTTCGTTCTTTTGACTAAGCATACCGATAATAAGACCTGCTCCGATGTTCTTACCGATTTCATCACGCATTACACGGGAAGGAGAGTGAATATCAAAGAAGCTAGTCAATGTGTCTTTAATATTGCTACCAATATTCTTAACAGCATTTATTGCACCACTAGCCATTGACTTAATACCATTGATTAAACCGTTAATGATATTTTTACCAATTTGGACTAAATCAAGATTTTCGAACGTAGATTTGATGTTATTCATGATGTCAGTAGCAATCTGCTTTGCTGTATTGAAAGCACCTTTCCAATCACCAGAGAATAATTGCCCGACCATTTTGACTAATCCTTTTATAACAGTTACAGCATTCGTGATAGCTAGTTGTATATTGGCAAAAGCGATTTTAACAACGCCTTCGACAATAGGGAATATCATTTGGAATAGTCCTTGGATAAAGGAAAGAGCTGCCTGTATAACTTGTTTAACATTATCAAAACCGCTAGACACGATAGTCTTGATTCTACTCATAAGGTCATTGTCCCAGATTCCTAACATACGAGGAATGATTGAGATGATCCCTACACAAAGCTCTGTCAAGATTTTCTTACCTGCTTCAAGCATTTGAGGTAATGAATCCCATAAAATTTTAAGGATTTTAACTGTTATATCTATAATAGTTGTTACTAGTTGCGGTAAAATCTTGATAATTCCATCGATTAAAGCCATTAATATTTTGACACCCGCATCTATAATCTTTGGTAAGTTTTGAACTAAAGTGTCTGTTACTTTTATGATTAAATCTAGTGCTGTGTTAGTTAGTTGTGGTAGTATTTGGATAATACCGTCTATTAATGCCATCAGAATTTTAATACCAGCGTCAAGAATTTTCGGTAGATTTTGCATTATCGTATCATATATCTTCATAATCAGATTTAACGCTGCATCAGTTAATTGAGGGATCATTTGAACAATACCGTCAATTAAAGTCATTAGAATTTTTATGCCGGCATCAAGTATTAACGGTAAATTTTGAGTCAACATGTCACCTATAGTAGTGATTAAATCTACTGCTAATTGGATTAAACTAGGTAACATCGATACGATTCCGTCAAGTAAAGACGTAAGTATTTGTATGCCCGCTTCAGCAATCATAGGTAAGTTTTGCACTAACGCATCAGATAAAGCTGTGACCACCTGAATAATCGCTTCGACAATTAACGGTAAATTTTGAGTAATTCCGTTTATTAGCGCCATTAAGATTTGCATTCCAGCTTCAAGCAACACCGGTAATAAAGTGCTTATCAATTCCGTTAGCGTACTCATCAAAGTGGTTACTATAGTAACTAGCGATTCTATAATAATAGGAAGAGCTTGAGTCAGACCGGTAATGATATTCGTTATAATTTGCACTCCGATTGTCACTAGTTGTGGTAATGCTGTTGTAAAAAAGGTTACTAGACTCGTAATTAAAGTGTTAATAACCTCTAGAATGATAGGCATTCCAGCTGTAATTGCCTCTGCGATAGTCGGTGCGAATCTTGCCGCGGCTATCATAATTGCGGGAATCCCGCCGAGTAAATAGCCGACAATTGTTGGGGCAATCGTTGCAAAAATCGTCGTTAATTGGCTAAAATCTCCGCTAAATGCCGCTTTTATCGCCTCAAAAAGACTTAAAAGTCCCTCTCGAATGGAAACGACCGCCTCACCGATTACTTGTGCCGCATTTTGGAATCCTTCAGGTAAATGTGTAATCCAGTCGTTAAGGGCGTCACCATCTAGTGCTGCGAAGAGTAGATATTTACCTAACGCAACTAATGCTTGTCCGAAAGCGTTTATACTACTTAACACCTCGCCTATTGACTGCGCAATACCTTGTAGACATTCCGGTAAATGAGTAATCCAATCATTAAGAGCATCACCGCTTGCTGCCGCCCAAAATAGGTATTTACCTAAGTCAATTAACACTTGAACGAAGGCATGAACTTTACTCAACGCCTCCCCAATCGCTTGTGCCACGCCTTGCATACTTTTCGGAAGGTGTGTTAGCCAATCGTTCATTGAATCGCCACTAGCTACCGCCCAGAATAAGTATTTACCTAAATCTAATAGTGCTTGTCCAAAGACTTTTAGACTAGCGACTACTGACATGACGCCATTTCTAAACGTCTCGCTCGTCTTCCATAAATGTGTCATTCCGACTACAAGCCCTGCGATAGCTGCCGCAACAATCCATACAGTAGCACTCATGGCAGCGAATCCCGTGATAATAGGCATTATTGCTGGTTTAAGTGAGAACAAAATTGCTCGTAATCCCTTAAAGTAACCAATACCTATTGACAATGGCGATAGTATTAACATCAAGGCGGGAACTAACATCATCGTACCTTGTATAAATTTAGCTAAAGCTGGATGAGCTTCGTTGAATTTTATAATTAAGTCGGCTATGCCTGCTATAAAATTGAATAGCGGAATCATTACGGCTGCAAAGGCTTCTTTCATCGGGTTAAAGGCTTCCCCTAGTTTCTCGATCATGTTCCCATACGCTTCTGCATACTTCGGATTCATTTCCATATTAGCGCTATGCAAAGCACCATATAACATAAGAGCGGACGCTGCCGCCATGCCGAACACCATTGGGAATGCCATTACTTGTTTGTCAATATCACGCATAGTGTTTTGTAATTCTTTCATACTAGCGGTCGGACCTAATAACTCTAAAGCTAGTTGTGCGGAACTACCTGAGTTTGCTACTTGTTCTAGTGAATTTGCTAGTGCTAAACCAGCCCTGTTCGCGGATAATAAAGGGTTGCCCATATTAGCGTAGTTATTAGATATCCTACTAGCGGTAGTACTCATGTTGTTCATCATACCAATTGTCTGTAACATCGACACCATAGCCGTTTTATTAGCATTTAGCATCGCATCTGCCGCTTTCTTTTGTTGTGCCCCTAGTTCGGTAGCTTGGCTTATAAGTTCTTCCGTTGACCCCAAATAACTATCCATACCGTTAGCTAACTCATAAAAACCTTTTTCAACTTCAAGCATCTGACGGCGGAAAGGCATTAACGCCTGTTCATTAGCTAACCTCATCTCGTTCTGCATAGCGCGGATTTCTTGCTGAAGCGCCCTCATCTCTTGGTTAACACGTGCGGCATCGCTAGATACTTGACCCATGCCCGAACTAAAGTTACCTGTATTAGGTGCTGGTACGTCCGTGTTTATACTATTTACTGTACGTTCAACATCCTGTACCATACGCTCTACTTGACGAAAGCTATTTTGTATATCAGCTATATCTGCTAATAACTGTATTTCTACGCTATTTTGGCTAATTGTTACTCACCGTCCTTTCCGTTTTGACTTCGTAATGCTTGTTCGATGTTGTCGAATAGAGCTTCGTTAGCACGGATTTTTTCCGTTAACAACTCACGTTCTTTTTCACGCGCTTCTGGTACTCTATCGTTTTCAGGACGTTTAAATATGTCATCTAGCGACTTAACTTTGTCGCTTTGTGCATTCCGATTAAACAACGCCTGCACACTCGCAATTTCATAAGTATCAAGCAACCGTTCTCGATACCCCGTAAGCATGATATGATATTCTCGTAAGCTTAAGCGCTTAGACTTCAACGCATCCATGCCGAAATATCGAAAACAGTCTGCCTGTAAATCGTCAACGTTTATGCGTACAGTGCGTCTAACGATTTCTTCTGATCTTCCGTCATGTTCGCTAGAAGTTTCGTTACTGTTTTCTTGAAGAAAAAACTATTAAGAACGACCGCCTTGTTAATTTTTAAAATATCGTCGAAAGATAACTCCTCCGCCATTAGTTGACGCTCGATTTCCGCCTCTACGTCTTTTCGCGTAATACCTTCTTGCGTGTAGATCAATGCGTAGTAAACAACGTCGATAAAGTCGGAAAATCCACCCTGCATCGCTTTTTGAACGAATCCAAACGGACCACCATTTGCATCGATTAATTTAATTGCTTCAAATCCGTATTTCAGTTCGTATTCTTTTCCTTTAATTTCAAAACGTGTATATGATTTAGCCATGTATAAAAACCTCCGTTATTTTTAGTAAGATTTTATTTTCGAAAATAAAAAGACGAGCGATTAAGCCCGTCTAATTTATGCACCTGGGTTAGCAATTTCACCGTCAGGTGCGCCAGGTGGTAGCGTCGTGATTTTACTTACGGATAACCCGCCGTTTAATTTTGCTTCAATAGAGTACTTCGAGAACTCTTCGTTTTCGTGAGACAATTCAACGCTGCTTAACATGAATGTCCCACTCTTCGATTTATACTCGCCTGCTTTTTCATTACGTAATGATACTTCGTGAATTTTAACGAGCTTCTTATTCGTAATTGCTTCTTCGATGTAATCTAACGCCTCATCGCCTTCGGTGCTTACACCCTCGATAGATACTGATTGTGTTACATCTCCGTAATCTGAACCACTTTTATCCTTCGTTTTCAATTCGATTTCGCCCGCTTCAATAGAGCGTGAGCCAGACGTTTGGTTAAATAGGCGCACCGTTTTAGAAGCGCCAGCCTCTTGTGGAATGTCAATTAAATATAACGTCTCTTTACCTTTAAATTCTCGTGATCCTGCCATTCATATTCCTCCCTAGTTTCTTATGGTTATCGTGATAAAACTACGGTGTTTCGCCGTTACCTGCTCCGTACTTTCTTGTGGTACCGACTCGAACGACAAAACTTCCGCATATAAAAAACCGACTAGCGTAGGCGTCGGACTCGTTACATACAAGTCGATAGGTCGCCTTTCTAGTCGGTCGATGATTCTATCTTGTAATTCATTTCGGTTAGATACTGTATCGGAATAAACTCCGATTTGAATTAAGTGATTTCGTGCGTAATTTTCTTTCGAATACCTGTCGATAGTCCCCATTAAAGACTCAATCGTCAGAAACGGCTTTGCTTTTCCGGTTAAAGAAACGCCGTCAAATACCCAAGTAGTGGGAGCGAACTCTTCTAGCGCTTTTTTCAACGAGTACATTACGTCATTTACCGTATACATCGTTATAAACTCCTTGCTACTCGTTGTATCGCTTTTTCTAAATCGTCCATCAACGGTTGTTTCCCTTCGAACATTGTGTTACGCAAGAATCCTTTTTTCGTTTTGTGCGTATATTCTTGAACGGCTGCATATTCGACAGGTGATCCGTAAGACCAACCTGTTTTATCTTCGTTGATCGGCGCTACGCTTGGGGGAATACTTGCCGCTAAAAGCCCACTGTCTAACGGCGCTCTGTTCGAAGCTGTATTCGCTTGTAGACGAGCATGTTTCTCTACCGTATTCGCAACTGCTGTTTTATAAGCATTTATGTCTAGCATTTTGGATACGTTATCTAGTCCTTTAACCTTCATACTTACTTTCATTAAATCACCCTCTTTACGACTACTTCTCGACGATTGATTCCGCCTAACCCTCGTTCATCAATTAACATGATTACGTACTTGACTTCGTTCCTTTCGAGGTATTCGACGTTTGTTAAGTCAGTATCAAGGCGGAAAGTAACGAGCGCTTCGCCTTCTTTTGCGTCTGTACCTGCGAATTTTACGTTATCTTCAAGCGTAAATTTCTTCCAAACGACTTGTACTGTTTCTTTCGTAGGCTCGCCGTTAATTACTTCGCCAGTAATCGGGTCTTCTTCCGTAGTACCTTTTCGCCATAGAGTAATAGGTTCTCGTCGGTTCTGTTCGATTAATTCGCGATTTCCTTTAATTTGTTCGATGTCTTTTGCGGTTAACACTTGAAATTACACCTCGTCTTTCATAATGTAATTTAAGCGTGATGAACATTGTGGATGCGGCGAAATAAGTTGCGCCATTAAACTTTCTTTCATCGGATAAACTCCAGCTCCTAGTCCGTAGTCGTCCGCTTTCGCTAATTTGTGACATACGTGGTTAGAATGATTAGGGTGGCGGTGACCATTATCTATTAACTTTACCGCCTTTACTATGTTGCTCTCTTGCGCACTATATAACGTAGCACCTCGATAGGCATTATTGCTCTCACTTACCGCTACTCTTCGTATCTTCCACGCTTCGTTATCGTGCACTTCCTTAATCGCTTTTGATAGCTTACTAATGCTTTCCCCACGGATAATAGAAGAACGGATTTTCTTACTTAGTTCATCTCGAAGACCACCCGCAAGGTTCCAAACTCTGTCCGATAGTATTAAACCGTCGGTGCCTTCTCGATTAATTAAGAATTTCAAAACGTGTTTGTTTACGAAATTGAGTGTACGATCTAAAGGGGTAGCGATTGAAGCAAATAAGCCAATCGTCGCAAGTTGCGAAGTTGTCCATTTCGCCGTCTCAACTATAATTTTTTCGAAAGTTAACTCCGCATGCTTGCGTACGGTCTGCTCATATATATCTAAGTCGCGTAGTAACGCACCCATTCGACTCCGATTTATTATGTCGTCTGTTGCATAGCCGGTAATTAATTCGATAAGCTCAAGACGTAATCGTGCTATCTCAATTACCGCTTGCTCCACTAATCCGTTTCTAAAACCACTGTAATCATGCGCTATTTTTTCTAGTGCTTCGTTAAATCTTTGCTGTAATTCGCTCACAAAACTACCTCCAATCCGCTCTCCTTGCAAATGTTTGACTAGCACCTTTGCCCCGTCTATATTTTCGATATTGTTTACGTGCGTCAGCCGCTAGGCTTCGATAATTTGCGAAAATCATGGATTTATCGACAGATTCCTCACCGTCAGTATATTTAAAGAAACGAGCCGAATCTGCTGCGATAGCTTCATAAGCAAACGTAAGTGAAAGATAAAATACCGCATTAGCGTTATCATCTTCGGTAAAATCCGATTCGACTAAAGCTTCGGCTAGCCAAGCGTCAATGTCAGTCGACGTAACGCCTGGTACTTTTGATAATCGAGACTGCAATCGTTCTGACACCGTCATTTGGCGTCACCTCCGTTATTCTGACTTTTTAGTTGTCGACTTACCTCGTGGTTTAGGTTTTGAGTCTAAACGTTCAATAAATGGAGCCTTTTCATCCAAAAATTCGATTTCACTTTCATCTTCTGTTACGTAGTTACCTTGCGAATCAAATTGAACATGGAAATCCGGACGAATTAACTCATAGTTTGGTAATGATTTATATTCCGCCATTTTATCGTCCTCCCTTTTTTAAAAGGAGACGGTATTTAAACCGCCTCTAATTAAGATACTGTTTTAGAAATTCCGCTTAATACAGCAATTGATTCTTTAGCATTTTTGATTTCGAAACCAAGTTCGCCACGGATTACGCGAGAGAAGTAATCCCCACCTGGTAATGTTGCGTCTTGATCATAAATCGGAGTTAAGTAACGAGCCTTAATGTTATTTGTATCTAATAATAGCGCACGGTCTTTCGGCATATTTTGGTCAACAACTACGCTAGAGATCGCACCGCCTGGTAAGTCAGACACGAATGATAAGATTTGATAACCAGCCGCTGTGTCTTGACGAGTTGTACGAATAGTATCGCCGCCTAATTTCGTAAGTTGACGCGCAACGTTAGGAGCACAAAGGATTGTATTCACTGAACCACCTCGAACAAATACTTGCTCAACTGCATCGTTCAATGACTTAGCGTCAATTTCTTTGTTTCCAAAGTTTTGAACGTGTGAACCGTGTTCGCTAGCAAATGCGAATAAACCGCCTGTAGAACGCGGTTGTTGTCCCGATCCAATATATCTACGACCGTAAATTAGTGAATTATTGGCTTCACGAATCAATTCTTGTAAGCGTAGGTTAACTTGGTGATCTAGTTCATCTTCTACACCGTAAGTGTTAACTTGTTGTTGTGTACGAGATACAGATGCATATCGAGAGAAAATTTGAGAGAAGTTAAATGATACTAAACGGTCATTAACCTCATTCTTACGAAAAACATCCTCACCTTCAGGTCGTGGTCGTGCGATTACCTTTAATTCTGCCCCTTCTGTGATTGCTTCAGGAGTTGTTGCGTCGTATCCACGCTGAACAATGATCTTATTCACTAACTCATCCACCGATACGACGCGTAATACCTCAAGACCGTTTTGTACTAACGCATTTTCCGTGAATTTACGTGCCTCACCGTTTGCTAATACTACTTCCGTTGCATCTGCATCCGTTGCTGTCTTGACGATACCTGTATCACTATTTAAGTAATCGTTCTGCCATTCGAATTTTGTTTGCGTAAGTGCTTCACCTTCTCCAATTAAACTGAATAGTACCGGTGCTTTTTGAAGGATTAAGTCTACGTTTGCCGCCATCTGACGTACTTGTTGTTGGAAATTATAAGTATTTGCTACTGCCATATTTAATAGCCTCCTAATTGTTTTTTAATATAAAAAAAGCCGTTGGTTTGGAACCAGCGACTGATCTACTTCTTCGATTTTAATTCAAGTATTTTGTTGTATAATTGCGTAACCTTACCAGCAAGCTTTGGATTTTTTAACGCTTCAGCCTTCGTTTCTGTTAATTCTTTTTCTAACGCTGTTAATTCGTTGGCTTTCGGATTGGTTACAGGATTAGAACCGCCTGATGCATCTACTCCGATTATTTGTTTAAACATCCACGGCTTACTTGCTTTTAAAGACTCGACTGCTGACTCTACGCCTTGGATGTTTCCTTCTTCATCGACATTAATTTCCGACTTATCTAATAGCGCCAATACATCGTTTGGATCATTTGCATTCAAAGAACGTGCAACGCTTTTGATTTCCGTATTTAAGATTCGAGCGTTTGCTTGTTCCTGTGCTTTTTGCGCTAACTCCGATGCTTCCAACGCTTTCTTTGCTGCTTCTTCTTTTTCAGCTTGCAAGCGTTCAACTTCTGACATTTCTTGTTTCTTGCGATCTTCTTCTTCTTTTTGATAATCAGCTAACTTCGCTTTAAGATCGTCATAGTCCTCGTATTTCTTGCGCTCGCGTTCGAGACGTTTAGTTAATACCTCATCTAACTGTTCTTGTGTAAAAGTTTTCGTCTCTTCCTTCGGATCAGTTATGATAACATCCTCATTTACTACCTCACTCATATTAATGCCTCCAACCGTTTTAAGCCCGTCGGCTATTATTTAAAACATCCGAAAGTTTAACGCCATTTCGTAAGGCATGTTTACGATTGGTTATGTCTGATACGGGTCTTGCGTCTGTCTTTTAAGCTGACGTTCTTGGATAATCTCCATAAACTTCTGTTCTGCGTTTTCTTTACCACTTCGTGTAATAGCGCCCTTAATCGACTCCATCTCACTTGCAACTTCCTCACTTAATTGCTCGATTAATGCCTTTTGGTCTTGCGGTAACGGTAATCCGAAAATAATCTCGCTTGCGTAGTGATTATCTACCTTTGCAAGTAATTCTCTATCGTATTTAAACCGTGGATGTTCTTGTCTAGCTTTCATATAGCGTAGAATGTATTCATTTAAGGTCTGTAATCGCGATTGCCAAATTACCCATGCACGTTGTGTTTTCGATACAATCGCGCTAAACATAAGCTGAACAGCCATATCGTTAATACCACCGGTGTTCATATCTGCTGTATTTACGATCGGTACTTCCGTTTTTTCATGGAGTCGTTTTTGCAAGCGGTCAAGATATGCTTCAATCGTTTCCTTAAACTTAAATCCACTTTCTAGCTTACTTGCGCTCGGAACACCACTGTCTTTATCTCCATCACCAAGATTCCATTTTGCACCAGGTGCGACTTGTAACGGGTTTTTCGGGTCCTCGTCGACGTTAATAAGTAGGTTAATAGCGAACATTTCGAAACGAATTGCATCTGAGTAATCCGACATTTTTTTATCGATTTCATCCGATAACTCAATCGTCTTTTCTAACTCACTATAACCGCTAGTACGTCCGCTCAGTTTCTCTGTAGGAACATGTACTACTGGAATAAAATCAAGCCCCATAGACGAGCGTTTAACCCTTGAATCTCTCTCCGTTAACTCTCCGTCATAAATCGCTTCCTCAATTTCGCAATCATATTTTCCGACCTCTTCGTGCCACACCAAGTAATATGAAAGTTTCCATAACCTTGTTTGCTCATCGTCAAGCCACGCTATAAAATGAACGGCGTCTAATTGGTCTTTATCCCATTCGTTGTGTACTGCGATTACCTCTGTCGATGGGTGCCAGATTATTTTTAAATCCCCTCGTCTGTTGTCGTAATGAATGCGGGCATATACACCAGTCTTAGAAATCGAGCGGTCTTTTGCTGCTGCTAGTAACTTCTCGTGCATTCGGTTTTCGTCCCAAACTCTCGTTAACAAACGTTCTTTCGATTTCGCACGACTATTTTCTGTTTGTTGATCTTCACTCGGCGTATATCCTGGTTGAATCATTAGCGCTGGGTCGTCTAAGACATCGGGTGGGACTGTTACTTTCGGTTCCTTCTCGAATTGCCAAGCCGCAATCGTATCGACTATCTTTCGTGGGTAATTAAGTTCTAATTTCGTAGGCTCATAATCCAGTTGTGACGGTTTTGTATAATCAGACCAAACATTCAAGTCTCCGTCATATCGTCGATATAGCCTAATTTCATCAAGGATTCTTTGCCATTCGGTGTCTCCTAATGCTGTACGTATAGGGACGATATGTTCGACAGGATTCATTAGATTAATATCAGGGAAAATCCGCATAAGTTACCTCCTTTCTTTAGTATCGATAGTTACCTGCGTTAGTGGCTTTTCGTTTCGTACGTGAACCACCTACCGACACCGCCATATGTAATCCGTCAGGTCCGTCATCGTGGTTATGATTCGGATACATTTCGAGCATTTCGAGTAGCAAACGTTGATCTCGTTTAAATCGGATACGTCCCGATTGAATGTCCGGTAATAATGATTCAATACGTAATGCTTTTCGTGTTCTTTGTTTAATTTGTTTCATACGTGTGGATGACGGATACCCCGCTTTTTGTAACGCCTGCGATAGCTTGTCCGCAAACCACTCTTGCGCCTGTTGCGCCTCTACTGCGATTCCCGAATACTGATACTGTAGCGATTTCTCTACCGCTTTTTGTAGTAAGATATCAGGATGTACTCGTTCGATAAATGTATCGACGACATAAAAAATACCGTTAGGTGAACGCCCAACGGTTAAAATAACGGAATAATCGCCTTTTTCCTTACCCATGGCGAAGTCTATCCCACAAAAATATTCTAATTGCTTGTTTTCTATATCCTTATCAGTCCAGTACGTGAAATATTCAGGTTTGAATACTTGCGATTCTTCATCGACAGGATTACCAAGATACTCTTGATTAAAAGCCCTCGCACCCATCGATTCACGTTTTTCCATGAAGTATTTATAATCGTATGCTTGCGGCCATAGCACTTTAGTCCCGCGTAACATTTCGTCTTTATTTGCTTCGTAAAACGTATCGGATTTCTCTTTCGCGTCTTTTTCATCGGTATTATATATCTTGCGCCATTCTTCCCATAAATCCTCACGTTCTGACCACGATAAAATCGCCGGGAATTTACGTGAGATGAAATCCTTACGTTTGGTTAGTACGTGATTTAATAACGAATCGTAATGAACTATTGTACCCATGTATACGCAAATACCACCGAACCCTAACGCTTCTAACATCTCAGAACGGAACCAATGTAAGTTTTTCGCACGTAATTCCGGCGTATTCGTATTTTCTCCACTTTCTAAGTCGTCCAATATGAAAAGGCCTGGGCGTTCAGATAAGTGACGTAATCCACGCATCTGAGTACCAATACCCTTCGCTTCAACTTTCGTACCAGTTGACGTAATAAATTCGTATTTGTTATCGACTTCGTTCATCGATGGCTTCGGGTGTAGTATCCCGCCGAAATCCTCACGTAACTTTTCGTTAAATTTAAGCTGGTTTACCGTCCACTTAATGAAGTCACCTGCTACGTCTGTAGTTTCAGATACTTCTACGATATATTTCTGTAATCGATAAACGACTTGGTGGCATAAATATGAATTAGAAAGGTAAGCCGTTTTTGCATGCCGTCGTCCTACCGACCAACCTACGTTGCTTTGCGTTTTACCTTCGGTGATATCGTCGAGTAATGAGCAAAGTGTAATGTGGAAATCGGCTGCATTTTCTAACGCTTGCCCTTCCGGAATCAAATTCGATTCATTATCGGGATTTAATTCGTCGGAAAAGTATTCGTAAGTAAAGCGTAATACGTCGTGTTCGCAATCATGTACTCGTTGTAATTTCTCTAACTCGTCCTCTAACACTTCCCATTGTGTAAGGTCAAATTCGAGTAAATTACCTTTCGAAGCGATTTTTTCGTATTCGTTTCGTAAAAGTAAACGGTCGTCTATCGCTTGTTGTCGTTCTTGTCTAGCTAACCATTTACCGTCAAGCCACGCCATTATTGACCGCCGCCCGTACGTTCTTTCAATCGAGCAAGACGTTCTTCCATTGTTAAACCACCGTCTAATGATTCCGTTTTAACTTCTTGCTTATCGACTAATAAACCACCGAATTTATAGAACAACTCGATACCTTTCATTGATCCTTGGCCTTTCAGCATCATATCGAGGTGTTTTTGCATAACGTCTGGTAAATGCGACATAAATGCGTCGGAAGAAAGTAAGTTAACATACTCGATGAAGTTGCTATCGCGATGTCGCCACGTATATAATTGACGTGTACTGATATTCGATTGTTCGGCGATTTCTTCGAGTGTTAAACGTACTTGACCGATTGCTTTAGCGGATTCGAGCTCAGCTTCGCTTTTATATTCGCCCGCTTTCGGTAGGAATTTATTGATCGATAGTAACGTAGCTGCCGTAATTTGTTCGCGAGTTAGTTGTGTTTCTAAGCGTCGTTTTTTATCACTCATGTAACGTCCTCCTTTCGATTTATACGCTAAAAACGTAGATAAAACTCTAGCGTTTTTGATGCATAGATTATTCGTAATGTATTTGTATTCGTTTACTGTTACGTGTTACAAAACGCTGATAGTTATCTAGAATTTTTAGCGTGTATGGTTACGTTAGGGCTTTCGGTAGACCTGTGGTTCTAGGATTTGTAAGAAATCGTACGGAAAGCGGTCACTTAGGGTATTTCAAAATATCCCCGCCCCCCTTTTAAAACGTAAAAAAGAGCCGGCATTATTTACCCGACTCCTCTTCTTTACGTTTATTTAAGTATTTGTATATCGTCGCTTTCTTAACGCCTGTTTCCTCCGTTATCTCTGCGATACTATACTGATTACTATCGTACATTTCTAACGCTTTGTTTATCCTCGCTTGATCTGCTGGCTTACGTCCGCCTTTACGTCCTCTTGCTCGTGCTGCCTCTAACCCTGCGGTGGTTCTTTCTCTAATCATATCTCGTTCTAGTTCCGCCATTACTCCGATCATACCGAACATCGCTCTCCCCATTGCGGTAGACGTGTCAATACGTTCCTTTATGCTAACTAACTCTACACCGATACTCTCTAACCTATCCGCTATCTCGTACAGTTGTTTTACACTACGTGCTAAGCGGTCTAGTTTATAGACGATTAGAGTGTCGCCAGGTCTAAGTGTGTCTAGACATTTATCTAATTCGACTCTATCCCATTTACCACCTGATTCCTTCTCCTTGTATGTACGCTCTACTCCAGCTTCCTTTAACGCGTCTATTTGTAAATCTAATCGTTGATCTTTCGTTGATACCCTTGCGTACCCTATCTTCATAAGTAACGTCCCCTTTTTGTTCTTCGTTTTATATCGTTACTTATATAGTACACAAAACGTATGGAAACGTCAACTATGAATTATATACGGATTTATAAACTAACGTACGAGTTTATAGACTACGATTATAGCCGTTTATTTAGCGTCTATAAATTAATCGTTTTATAGACGGTTTATAAACGCTAATTTACTAGAAAGCTTACTATGAATAATAGTTAGACCCGATGTTTTCGAGGTACACGTCTCGTGAACGGCTAGGCTGATAAACTACACAGGATATCGGCAGTAATTTACGTTTAAATAGCGGAATCATAACCGAGTTTCTTCCATTATATAGACGTTAATTTATCGGTATTGCGACGACTTCCGAAAGTGTAATAATACACTGTGTATACTCCGTTGAATAGATACTGTACATCGGCGACAGAGATTGCGCTACAAATGGCCCACCAATACATTTATGTTTTATATTTATTACTATTCAGCGGAGTATCTTTTATATAAGTAATTAGTCGATAATATATAAGATAGTAATTCTTTTCTTTGAAAAGGATTACCGGTAAGTATGAACGTTAGTGAATACTTACCGAATAGTACTTAAGCTTTTACTCTTTTAAGGTTTTACTCTTCTATTCTCTTATATTTTTAGTCGCTTAATCTTTTGTTTCTATTTTACAACTTGCTATTTTACTTCTTTCTATTTTTACAGTACCGTTATAGCACCTACCCTTCGTACCGTTATAGGTACTTACGGTCGTTCCGTTATCGGTACGAAGGGAATTTAACGTCACTATAGTCCGGAATGATAACCTCGCCTTCAGTATTAACGACATAACCTCCGTCAGTAATCTGCGGACAAAATGAAGGGAAATACCATTTATAACGTTTTGTCCCTTCGTAATGTGTTCTCGTGATTATCAGTCCGTTAACCTCTAATATCTGCGATAGAAATGCGTGACGTTTCTTATCTATTCCTGTATGATCGGCGATTGAGTCACGGCTTAAAAAACAAGCGCCGAATCTATTGTTAGGCGTCCCATCCTTCCGATAAACATTACCATCTATGTACGTCAGTAACACGATATAGAAAGGTATGATATCACCTATCTTAAGTTTCGGTTTTAATTCACGTATGTCTTTAATAATCCGTGGGAATACCTTACGTATCACATCACGGTTGTATACTTCGTAATTCTGTACGTCTAATAACGCTTGTTTATCACTAGGTAATTGCGTTAATTCTTTCATAATATCGTCCTCCGCTTATAGGTATTCAACATAAAGTAAACGTAAAATTAAATTACTTAGGCTTATTCGCTTGCCATTCCGTTAATAGAGCGTCTAGTTCTTCTGTGCGTGGATATTGCCAGAACTTACGTAATGTGTTTTCATTAAGTCCAGCGCATGTATAACGTTGTCCTCGTTCTTTTAGGAAGACGTGTAATACTGGCGAATAGCAGTAGAAAAATTCGTTTTGTTTACTCATAGTTAAATCACGTCCTCTCCTTCGAATTGTGTTAGTAGTTCTTCGATTTCATCGACAGCTTGATCTAATGTTGATTTATTGTCGATGTAGTCCATTACGATATTTACCGATGCATCAGACGTCCCTATCTCCAACGCTTCAAAGATAAAGTCACCTTTTACTAACTCGATAGATACGTATGAATCACCGCCAAATAAACTAGTTAACTTGTCCGAAAGCTTGCTACATGATTTATCCATTAGTAATAACATTTTAGTTAAATGTCTTTCTCGCTCTGTAAACTTCATTAAATTAAAACCTCCGTTAAATTAAAGTAAAATAAAAAGCGGTCGAACTGACCGCAAATTACGATTTTTTATATTTTTGTAGTAGTTCCTGTGCACTGATCTCGTCTGCGTATTCGGACGGAATCGTCAATACATCGAGAAGTTCATCAACATTAATTTCATCGTTATAGTAAGCTAGTATACACTCGCATGCTCTGCTGTGTGTACCACATAGTCTTTCAATAGCATGGTCTTCAATCTCATTGATTTCTTGGTAAATATCGAAGACAAATGGGTAAAATTTAACTTTCTTATACAGTGATTTAGCTATAATAAATAATCCGCTTGTAACTTCCCAGTTATAGTGATTTCCATTACTATACTTGTAAGTTATTTTTTCTTTTAACAATATAAACAACCCCTTCTAAATAAAATAAATACGTAAAGGGTGGACGGTAAACCTGCTTACCCGTCTCATTCGTTTCCCTTAAATTAGTACGCCGAGATTCGCATTCTGACGCGATTAACTTTCGTTTTGTGTACGACGATACAGTTAATCGCGTTAAAAATCCCCTCTCTCACCTTATAGGTGCGTAAAACGACATTTTGTTCTAGTATTATAGTCAACTTTTTTGGGAAATTTATCTTCCCTACATACAACATTACTGCAGCTAACTTTCATCATCTCTACCCGAATAAGGCACTGCCCGTCTAGGTTTTCGCTTACCTCCCATCATTTCGTCTCTCTGTTTTGCGGCCATAATTAACTCTAGTTTTTCAGGCGAATAAGGAGCGTCAGTTTTCCACGAGTGCTTTACCATTTCGTACTCCTTACTCCAAAACGGATTTTCAAGCCACCCTGCATAGTATTGATCACGTTTTGTCTCCCTTTTCGGACCCAATACAGTATTTCGTTTCTTCGCTCGGTTCATCGTATCGTATGCGATTTTACATTCACGACAACAAGTATTACTATTGCTGGGTCGAGTCTTGTCTCGATAAAAATAACGGCAATACACACATCGTTTAATGCGCGGGTCCGTTTTGTCGTGTAGTTTCCCCCTTAGAAGGCGTTTGACTACGTGTACTGCGCAATCTCTCGTTAAGCCTTTCGTAAATTGTTCGGTAAACTCGATTGCCCCTTCGCCAGGATATCGATAATTTAGTATTTTCATTTTCTCACTCATATGATCATGCCCCTTTCCCTAGGAATTTATCTACAAAGTATAGTTGCCCTTTTCCGGTTACTTTCGTCGTGCTTGTTGTCCGTGTAGAACCGTCGGGATTTGATACAGTTCGCTTTTTAATTTCGAATAAATCTAAATCCATTGAAGATTGCGTCGGTAAATTGTACATATCACCACTCTTCTTACACAAGTAACCGTTTTTACGCATCCATTCGAATAGCCTGTTCTGACCAATTTTGATTCCGTTTTGTCGTAATAGTTTCGCAAGTTCACCAATGAGAATTGACGTTTCTGAAACTTCGAGTGCTTCTGCGAATAATACTTTCGGCTTCTGTTCTTCGATAATCTTTTCTGCTTGTTTTCGTGCCTGCTGTTCTTCTTTCAAACGAGAAGCAAGTCCGATAATAAAATCAGGGTCCTTCAACGTCTGCTCTAGTGTTTCAGGTGTCATATATGCGCCGTGTTTACGGATTGTCGGGAGAACTTCTTCGAACACCCACTTTTCAAATTGTTCAGCTTGTGGAAGTTTAGAACGAGTTATTAATCTATAAAGATTCCCCTCACTGATGAACTTCTTTTCTTGTTTTCTTCCTAATAAATCGATGACTGGGTAAAACACCCACCCACTTTCTTTCGTATGTTGCTTGATTGCCTTATGCGGATCTGAGTAACCTAATATCCTTGCTGAATCTGTTGCAGGGAAGTGCTCCTTACCATCCTTGATAAGAATCTCTAACTCACCAAAAATACCATGATTAAACTTTTTAACTTGTGCTTGTAAATTATTCACTATAACGCCTCCAGTTTAATTTATTGTTTTTCACAAATCACTATCCTAGAAAAGTTTTCCCCTAAGGAACAACTCGATTCCAAAAGGTAACTATGGCGGTTTCTTCCTTCCTATGGTATAAATACCTTTTAAAAATTGCACATTAATGTACCTCATTGTATTCTGTGTCAATCACGCCACCCTTCGTTTGTCCGTCTTCAGTAAATCCTACTGCCGTTAATAAGTAGTTATATCTACCGCTGTCACTTTAATATCGTTGGGTGCTATCAATACATCATTCCTTATTAAACTTCGCCTAATCTTTCATATCTTTCTACAAAACTAAAAAACTCTTTATCAAATTCAAAATTAGATACTACTTTCGCTTTTACCTTAGATGTTAGTTTTAAACTACCTGTCTCAATACGCCCAACCGTTGCAAGAGATACACCCAAATAACAAGCAAACTCAACCTGCGTCATATTCTTGTATAAACGTACAAACTTGAATATCTTTCTATCCATATAAATCGTTCCTTTCTTCATTTATTCAAAGCCTTACTAATACTTGTTTCATAAAACTATCATTTTGATATATTCATAGACTTTTACCTCCTATAGTGTAGGACGCATGAGAATAGAAGACTGCGCAGCATTATTACGTCAAATTTTTACTTTTGCAACATTTTTTCGTTCTTACACAACGTTTGACGCATTACTTTATAACCTTGCGCGCTTTTTCGTAAATTTTTTTTCGATTTTTTAATCTCTACGCTATATGTGATGCAAGACTCGCCCATTTCGCGCAGAAATCTTGAAATTTTTTTCGCTTAATACTTAATAAGTCGCGTGAGATTGCTAAACCGCACACATTTCCGGAAATTTTTACGTCCTCATTTAAATAATGTCGCCGAGAATCAAAAAAAAACGACAGGTTTTCGCAAAATTTTCTTTCCACTTATATAATGCCGCTCACACCCTAAATCGGACACTTTACAGAAAAAATTCCCCTCTACTTTAAATAATTCCGCTTGCATACTAAAAACGACATGCTTATGAAAAAAAATAAAAAAGCACCGCTTGCCGTACGATGCTTTTACCGTTAAATTATTCTGTTTTTACGTAATATAAAATTAAATCGATTATACTTTTGTTTTTAAACTGATTGATATCCGTAATAGATAACGGTCGCTTGCTATAAATATGAATCTCTAGAAAATTCCTACTTAAATCCTTCGTTTCCAAGAACGTTTGCAAATCATAGACCCCTAAATGTTCATCATTCGCTGTTAGAAATAACTCATCGTTCAACATTAAACCTTCTAACATATAGGTTTGATAGGTATCGTCAATAGGGTATCGCCTTTCCATTCTAAATACTTCTCCCGCTTTTAATTCCATACTTAGTTTCCCCCTTTGTTAATTTAATAGGTCGATGAACTGTCCCAAAGTAATACACAACCGTGGCCAAACGCCTCCATACTACCTTGTATCATCGCTTAGGCTTATTTGTTTGCATGCCTACCTATCGCACACAAACCTCATAGCACACCTTTCAAAATTACTATTCAAAGACTAGAACAAACGATGTACATTCTCCTAACGGCTCAACGTCTCGTAACTTAACCATATCTTTCTTGCAATCATATTCGACGGTATCCCTCCAAGTTTCTGTTTCGATAACTACTTTACAAATCGAATCTAACTCACTCATTTGGAATAATTCGATAGGTTCTTCGATAGGTAATTTTGAAAGCACACTTTGTAATCCCATCGGTAACCCCTGCATTTGTTCAACGTTTAAAAAGCAGCTCATGATTTCCGCCTCCATTTTCGTTTTCTTATAGTACCCACGCGATAAGCATACTCGCCGTGAATAACAACGTACCTATTACGTAAAATCCGTAAAGCCAAATTCCGTCTGATACTGTACTTATACCAAAATAATCATTTAGTTTTCGCATGACGGACACTCCCCCGCTCCAATTCGTCTAGCAATTGACGTACTTCATTGCGATAGTTTTCGCTTAAGTGTAAGAACAGTTTTACCGCTGTTTTAGACGCGTTATTACTAACGAGTACGCTGCCATCCCGCTCATCGTAACTAGCGATATAAAGACGCTTGTCAGTTTCGACGTATACCGTCGTCTGTCCTATGGCGTCGTAAGCCAACGTACTGACTTCGAAGTGATTGATATGAGTTTCGTAGATTTTGTCGGTAAGATGCGTTTGTAATTCTAACGGTAGAGCTTCGAATGATTTGCGTTGTGATTCGGTGAGTAGCGTTTTGAATTCTTTCGTGACTTTCCCCATTTCGTTTTATCCCCTTTCGAATAACCGTTTAGTGTATTTCGCGTTTGACAGCTGCAATTTTTAATAAGAACTCAATTGCGTTCATACTGCTAATTGCTTCAAGATTGATTGCGAAATCGTTTACCTCGCCAAGTAAGCTTAAAACCTCCGTTCCGAGTACGATATCACCCGCTTGGTCATGGTAGTATTCATTAATCTCGATGCCGTCCTCATATACGCTTAAAATGAATGAATCGCTGATTTTCACGCCTTTTTCGAAGCATTCTACGGTGCTTCCGTCGTGGTTTTCGATAATTATTTTTACATTTACTTGTTCCATGTTTACTACGTTCATTTTTTCACATCTCCCTTTCGGAATTCCGATTTTCGTAATCATAAATTTAGTATAATTCCGATTTTCGTAATTTGCAAGTATTATTTTACGATTTTCGTAATTTAATTTATACTTAAAATAAAAAAGGAGTTGTAACCTATGGAAATTAAAGTATTATTAAAAGAACAATTGGCGAAACGAGGATTAACACAGAAGGACTTATCTGAGGCAACTGGAATAAGGGCAGCAACTATTAATGATCTCTATCACAATAAAAGTAAACAACTTCCTGTAAAGGCCATTGAAAAAATTGCTACTGAATTACAGATAGTAGATATTAGTGAACTCATAATTTTGAAAGAAACGGATCAACAGGACGCTTAATAGGGCGTCTTTTTTCTATAGAAACTTCCCAACGTCGGGAACTACAGGGAATACATATGGTAAAAATAACAATTTTCAAAATATCCCCAGGTAAATATAGTCATTTATTGTTATAATTAAATACGTAATATATTTTGGGGAGGACTCACTTTGAAAAAGACATTAATCGTTGGGGCACTATGCTTGTCATTAGCTTCTCTAACTGCATGCAGTAGTGGTGGCGAAAAATCATCCGCTGAACCAAAGCAAGAAGCGAAAAAAGAAAAGAAAGAAACCAAGGTAACGGTAGACTCCATTATCACTGAATTCAAAAACGCTGGGCTAGAAGCGGAAAATCCGACTGATCTACCTCAAAAAGAGTTCGGTAACATGCGTAAAGAAGGCAAACGTATCTTGGTACCAGCCCTTGGCGAAGATAACGGTGGAAGATTATTCGAGTTTACTAAAAAAGAAGATCTAGAGAAAGCAAAGAAATACTACGATGAATTAGGAAACAATGCTCCTATGTTATTTTCTCATACTTACGCAAAAGGTAACTTCTTATTGCAAATGAATGGCGAAATGAAAGACGAAGAATTCGCAAAATATAAAAACGTAATGGATAAACTAGTGAAATAAACGCAAAGAAGCCGCCCTCACAGGCGGTTCTATTATATGTATACTAACTTGCTCATTCTACGCTTCTTTTTTCTTCCTTTCTTCCCATATTTTCCTTGTAATCTCGATAATCTCCATCAATAGTTCCCATAATATTTTTTTTATTTTATCGTTACTCAATATTTTAT
>NZ_JBALQK010000026.1:28077-37368 GCF_036965845.1 Bacillus sp. JJ1127
AATAAAGCCCGTTATTTTCTTTAGCATTATTTCTCCCACCATTTCTCTTTTAACATACTTGATGCTAATTTCCGCATAAATTTGCTGTCACTATGTGAAGAAATATCTTCTAATAATTTAATAGCGATTTCCTCATTAGATTGTTTTTCATCAATATCTAGTATTTGTTCCACTTTTTTTGAAAGCTCCACTGTATCTACACTGATTCCTTTTTCAACCGCTTCTATAATTGACTGATTCATAGGTAATTTAGATTCCGCTTTAGCTAATTCTAATGCTGTGTTAGAAACTTGATTCTCAAAGTTCCTCTGAATTAATTGCAGCTCATTTTGAGTATTATTATTCTCTGACATTTCCATTCCCCTTCTTTAAATTCGTATATTAACATAATATCATTAAAATGTATTTTATACTAACCTAGTAAATGGTGGACAAAAACAAAAAAAGTCGCCCTCACAGGCGGTTTTATATTGCGCAACTATACCATTACCTTCCAACTCCGCGACCATTTCGTTCAATACGTGTTCCTTCAGATACAAAAACGCTGCTACCTCTTCCCTCGTCATTCCCCTTTGCGAGCACACACTATCCAGCAATAACCAATCTGCATTCCCTACAAAATTCCGAAAGTGCTTCCTATCTTCTTCAAGTACGAGCATCGTTTCTAATTCTTCCATACCTACTATCGCCCGCTTCCTGCCTAATTCATCCATATAAAACACTGATACTGTGTCGCATGCTTGATAAATCTCAAACATAGAAGTCTTCTTTCCTCGCTTCACTTCCACCGGATACCACATTAACTCCTGCCCATCTGACATCGATATCTCGTATAAATTCGACTGCTCCATTACCTTATCCCCTTTTACGTTAATTGATAGCGCCTTCTGTGTAAAATTTTAACAGGTAGGTATTAACGTAGTGTAAAGCGGATATGAAGTTTCGTTATAGATTTACGCATATTATCCCGTTTATTCCACATTTTAAATCCGTTTTTCCTAGATAATTATCAGCGAAATCGAGTACGTATATTCGAAGCAATACAAATACATTAGAACGTTTTATCGTTTGAAAAGCGTAAACACTATACTCGCTTTACACTGACGTTAAAAGTTTCAGAATCACATCCGTCTGAACCATTCACCTGGTTAAAACCGAAAATTACTATACCTTGCTATATTCGATATAACACGTTTCTTCCTTATATGGCATGGATTATCGGCGTTATAATAATTTCGTTAGAGGTGACGATGACAGACGGAAATCTGGTGAAAAGGAAAGCATTGGGAAATCGTTAGAGAGTACGTTGTGATTGTACAGGTACGATGACGATTTCAGTGCGTGGGAGGACTATCTGAACACTTTGCATTTTGTGAAATTAACCAAAACATCATAATATATGGTAAAATTTATAACAATTAATTAGTCAATTTGAGGAGGAAAATGATTGATAGATAAATTACAATACTTGCCATTAGAAGAGATAGAAAAAGATAAACTTGGATTTAAAGAAAAAGCAGAAGAAATCGCTAATTTTATTAATGAATTTTCTCCTAAGTTACCATACTCTCTTTCTATTAACGGATCATGGGGAGCAGGTAAATCTACGATGTTAAATTTCATCGAAAATAATTTAGATAAAGGAAAGTGCATAACAGTTCGCTTTAATCCTTGGATGGTATCTGAACATGAAGAATTGATTAAAAGTTTATTTGAAGAAATATACTATGCAATGGGTGAAGGTAATTTTCAAACAGCCAAAGATAAATTTTTAAAATACGCAGAAAAAATAGTACCTTCATTGACAAAAGCGATATCATTTGCTACTGCCTATTTAAATGGAATTACCCCTGCAGCAGCTACTACAGTGGCGAACATTGCAGGAGATACAGTTCAAGGGATTAGTAATATAGCATTCGATAAACCTTTATCAAAAAGAAAACAAGAATTAAACGATGCAATGGAAGAAACCGTGAGGGAAGATAAGCGAAAAATTGTTATTATGATTGATGAGTTGGATAGACTATTTCCAGAAGAAGTTATTACCATTTTCCAAATGATTAAGTCTAATTTAGATCTACCAGGGTTATTCTTTGTAGTGGCAATGGATGAAGAAGTTGTATTTGATGCTTTAACAAAGAAAGGGGTTAGTAAACCAGAGTATTACTTACAAAAGATTTTCCAAAGAAAGTATATAATTAATACAAAGTATCAACTCATGACATTGACCGATAACTTTATTTTTAATAACTTCAATATAGAAACAACAGAATCTCAAAACGCTTTGGAAGAATGTCTAAAAGCATATTTTTATTTACAAGAAGAGTATTTTGCATTAAATGATTCCACAGAAAACATTCTATTCGATAGGTTCCGTCGTAAAGGATGGATAACTGTCGTAAAGAATGACGAACAAATAAAAGAATCATATCTAGAGGTGTTTGATGCTCTTATGAGCGAAGTAAACTTACATAACCCTAGAACATTTTTAAATTTTAAAACATCACTATTAGAGCATTGGTCAGACTACTATAATCATATATTTAAAAAAGAACTTAAAATGCCTTTCTTTATTCATGCAGCTTTTTTAATTTTTCTTTCTCACTATATTTATCCTAGTTTTGTAGAAATTAAAACTTTTACTAGACCAATAGAAACACAGAAAGATGTACCAAATTTTTTAAAGATTATATCTAACCATTTAAGTGTAATTATTCCTTATTTCGAAGAATTGAAAAGTAACTCTTACGATCAGCAGAGTAAGATACAGTATCCAGAATCCATGATACATACTGCCATTCTTTATTTATATAAATTCCCTGACGATGTAAGGATTTTAGAGATGTAAAAATTTCAACATACTCAATATCAGTTAAAAACTGAAAGAATTTGGTCCGTTATTATTTAAGTATCAACTTTATAATCAGCAAAACCGCTATTCCAAAGGTTTTACTATACGGACCGTTTCTTTCCTTTTAATTACTCCAGTAATACCTTCGGTGCACGACAAAATGTACGTATGCTAGTCGTTAACAGCTTCCCAATTGTATTAACTTTTAAGGCAGGATGCACCAATAAATAAATTACACAGCATATAGATCAATTAAATTATGTGTTTTTACGTATTGTAAAACAACCATTTTTTCTTTCTGAACAATAGTTATCTTTTTACTATTCATTCGGATTAAATACCTCACAAATATCTCTATTCACCAAAACATCTCATCCAGCCTATCCGCCACCTCTCGCTGCATCGTCGGCAATACATGACTGTACGTATTAAGTGTCGTCAATATATCTGTATGCCCCAAACGCTCTGATATCAGCTTTACATTGACATTTTGTTGTATCAGCATAGTCGCGTGAGTGTGACGTAAATCATGAAATCGTATTTTAGGTAGTCCGAGTTTTTCGATTAAGTTATAAAATTCCTTACGACAATTTCGCGGAATCAATGGGTTGCCTTTACGTGCACATATCACTAGATCGTTATTGTCGTAGTCCCTACCGTAATATTTACGTTCTTTCTTTATCATTTCACGATGTAGCTTTAACTCTTCGACTAGTTTTAACGGAATATGTACATTACGTATACTTGCATTATTTTTAGCACCTACTTTAATCTTTCCCGCCTGAGTTAACGTTTGCCGTATGTAAATTATCCTATTTTCGAAATCAATATCGCTCCACCTTAACGCCATAATTTCTCCTTGACGCATTCCCGTTAGTAGTGCGATTACACAAGCGATGTAAAAACGAGTAGGTCGATAGACATTTTTCCCCTCACTTATAAAATGATTTACTTGTTCTAAAGTCCATACGTTTATTTCCGATGTTTTTCTTAACTTAGGTAACGTAATCCCAATCGTAGGATTCTCGTTAATTAACTTTAAAACTTTTGCTTTTCTTAAAGAAGCGCTAACTATCCTATAAATGAGATGAACGGTAGCTGGCGCATAACCTATATCGATAGTTAAATCATTAACGAATTTTTGCATATGTATCGGTTCAATCTGCCTTAATTGAAAGTGTCCTATTCTTGGTTTGATTACATTTTCCAAGTACATTTTATGAGTTTCAAAAGTAGACACTTGTAAGTGAAAAGATCGCTCCTTCATCCATTCATCGACGTATGTACTATATTTCATAGTTGATATATCCGTAAATTCTTCGTCTAACATTTCGACTTGTAATTTTATCATCGCCTCGTAGGCTTCACGTTTAGAAGCAAATCCTCTTCTCTTAACTTGCCTACGCTTTCCTGTAAATGGATCTTTCCCTCTATCAAACATGAAGTACCAGTGGCCTCTTGCTTTATCAAAAAGAACGCTTCCCTTCATCCGTCATCCCTCCCCTATATTAATTTCGTATCATTTTATCGTTTTCCTCTTAACAAAGAATATGTCCTTCTTTCTGCGTAAAATAAAAACGCCTCTGTTTAAGAGACGTCGATAACACTATTTCGTTTTAATTAATGGCTTTATTTTCTCTACGATACTATCAGCGAATGCTTTTACTTCTTCGTTATCTTGTTGCTCGCAATGGTGTATAATCGCTTTAAGTTCGTCTTGTATGTGGTTATTAAACGCCGATTCCGCTCTTAATTCCTCGAATCTCTCTTCGATTTTTTCTACCCAACTTTTTCCTTTCGGACTAGCAGCCGTTTCAAAATCGATAACGGGTTTCTTCGTCATTTCAACTACCTCCTGTAAAAAGTAAATACATCTATAATTCTACTTAATGTATGAGGTTCCTTTTTAAACAAATAGTATATCAAACTTGTGTTTTGTTCTTCTCAAGTAATACTAATTTCATAAATTTAAATCCTTCTTTACTCGTTTGAATCATCTCGTGCCCTTGTCCTGAAAATTTCACTTTCTCAACAAGGCCGAATGACATTAAAAATGGAGAAACAGTATAAAAAAGAAACTTTCGTATATTACTTTCTTTTCCATCACTCACATTATGTATTCCAGTAGCAAAACTATTTTTAAAGGTTAAAAATAGATCGTAAATTTTCATATTTTCCCCTGCATGCTTTCCATTTAAATCCTTTTCTCTAATTAAAATCTCTTCTTGTTTCAATGCTCTTCGTACATCTTCAAAAGGAAGACCATCTATCTCTAACTTATTAGTTACCTCTCTCTGAAGTTTTTCTAATTTACTTTGCAAAACATCTTTTTCTTTTAATAACTTAATATAATTTTCTTTTAAACTATTAGTGCCCTCGATTTCTGTACCAGAAACCCAACCTGAAAGTGTATTATCTTTCTCAAATTCTTTTAAAGATTCAAGTACAGCAATCTTTATGTCTTTCAAATCAGAGTAAAACTTAGATATTTTGCTTAAAACAACGTCTTTAAACTCTTGGTATTCACTGTAATTGTCTTGTTCTAAGACACTCATGCCACAATCTTTTACTTTTTGTTCTAAGGCGTCTTTAGTAATTACAATTGCAAAACGAGGCTTTTTCAATTCCTTAGCATATTCATATTCCCAATGCGTATAACTCATTCCTGTCTCAGGATCAATTGAACCGTATCTTCCTCCTAAAATAAGCATATATACATCTGACTCTTCTATCCATTTCTTAATAGTTTCTTTCTGTGAAGTATCTCCCGCCTTAAACAATTCCATCCCAGCGGGAAGATGCCCTGCGTTTAATACGGCTTGTACCGCGGTTTGCCTTTCTTCTTTTAAATCCGTAAATGTCGATGAGATAAAAACTTGTAATTTCTTTTGCATAACTCCCGTCCCTCTTTTCAGGTATACAAATTATTTATATAAGCCTACTTTTCCAATTTTACCATAATAAGAGAGAATTAATCATTTGTTTAACTCCATTATTAGCTGGGACTTGTAGCACATATTTATGACTTTTGCATAGATAATACAACTCGTTAGTTTTACCGAAAAGTCTTTATCATTTATAAAAGGTTTATATCAAAAGTCGGCGAATCATAACAACATGAGGAAAAATTAGGAGGAAGATTTATGTTTAAAAATGATACTGATTATATCAATGAGAGTTATTTCGAATGGCATACAAGTGATTCTGAAGTCCTTCAAAGAGTTTACGACCGAGAAGAAGTACTGAATGATGGTGTAATTGTACATATCAAAATGAAAGGGAATAATACTCAAATTAATGAATACGTTATCGAGAAAGTAGGACCTGAACAAATTAGATTTAAAGAACCTATTCATATTAGAGGAAGAAAGAAAATACAAATACCTATTTCCTCTATTGGGTATTCGAACAAGCCCGAACTTATTAATTACGAAATTCATCTCGAAGGTTTATGCCTCTCTAGCGATAAAGACCGGCTAATTCGAAGTATGGCTAAAATAGCAGAAAAACAATCCGATGAGATATCTAAACTTATCAGAAGGCAAGTTACAGATTTAAAATTGGCTTACAAACATCATGTTGAACATAAAGCGAAACTAGAGAAAGAACGTGAGTCTCACGGTTATCAAGCACTTCCTGTTGATATAAATTAGAAAAGCTGGCATAGCGTCGGCCTTTCTTCGTTTGACTTGTAGTTACGGCGGTCGACTCCGTATCTCCTCCGCTACCTTCATCGATACCTCACCGCTATGCCTACGCGATAACTGTCGTTCGCTTATAATTGGGTATTCATTATTACGTACTTTCATACGATCGTTGTCGTGCAATTCTTCGTATAGCAACAAATCGGATAATCTTTCGATTTGTTTCGGTTCGGGACGCTCTCCCACATTCGTTTGTTTATTCGTCCTCCTTAACGATGTTTTTGACATGTGTCGTTATGAATTTTCTCAATACGATACATATAGCCCTCTACCGACAAAAATGTTAATATATGGCTACACCTTTTCTTTTGACCTATATTATTAGGTCTTTTTTTCTGACCGTTACCTTATACCTTCGTTACTTAATGCTTTCCTTACCGATAACACTCACCGATAAATACATTCGTAGATTTCTAGATTCTTGTCTGTATATTTGACCGTAGAATTTACGTTAGTGACTTCTTTTTGCTGACGATATCATCCGCATGTATTTCGAAGTCGCCATCCAGTTTCGAATGTGATACTTACGGTCGACTTCGTTAAATACCGCTTCTAACGGTGCTATCTCCTTGTTGAGATTCGCTAGAAGACGTTGTAACCTACCTGCTGTTATATCTTTCATCGTAAACACCCCCTATTTATCACCCTTTTAGATTTTTCATATTGCGCTCTATATAAAACTTATTATTTTTTATTTATAAATTCGTTTATTCTTATAAAATAAGTATTAAAACCTTACAACTTCGCTTACGCTCGTTGTATCTCATCATCTATTAGCGGCGTTCTTTTATATAAGTGATTACCGCCGAATATATTAATGATGGAAGGGTATTTCGCTAGAAATAGACTTCAAGGTTTTGGCTCTTAATCTTTTTCTTGTTAAAAGATAGTTCTTGTTAAGAGTTAGTTCTTGTTAGTGTGAACTACAACCATGTGTGGAAGTCGCCATATGTGGTTACGCGTCACATGGACTGATAGATTCCGGCTCATTTCCGAATATAGCTAGTTGACTTTTTCAAAAAACTAACTTAATTTACGTTTTTCTACCTCTATACAAAGAGTGACCGTTGTCTTAAAATACAAGTAATGGAAACTGTTCACACGTCTTGTGACCTATTAAGGGAGGTCATTCGATATGAATGGAAGCATTAAACAAAATAAACAAACGGGCAAATGGGACTTTGTGTTTAGTATTAATAAGGACCCAATGACTGGTAAACGAAGACAAATAAGACGTAGAGGCTTCGCATCTAAACGTGAGGCTAATGAAGCGATGGTTAAACTAAAGGCTGACTATTTAAATGACAATCTTCATGAACCTTCTCATATGACTTATGAGGCGTATATGGAACAATGGTTTAGGGAAAGAAAGGGTCAATTAAGTACGTCTGCTCATCGATCAAGTTATTCTTATTATCAGTATGTTATCAAGCCAAATTTGGGCCATTTTAGGTTACAAAACATCACGACGGTACATTTACAGCATTTTATTACAAAGCTAACTGAAGAAAATCACTATGCCGAGAGAACTATCCATGCCATCTGTAGGATAATAAAAGCTTCATTAAACCGTGCTAAAGTTCTGAAATTAATAAAAAACAGTCCGGCGACAGATGTTATCTTACCTAAGATACCTAAAAAAGAGTTAGAAGTATGGGATTTAGAACAAGTGAATTATTTCCTGGCGGAAAGTAAGAGATTTAAGTACGTAACAAGATTTAATATTAGTTTTTTTATAGCCGTACTTACAGGAATGCGATGCGGTGAAATTTTAGGATTGCGTTGGTCTGACATTGATATGGAAAATAACCTAATTTATGTCCGTCAAACTTTGGAGGAATCAAGGGAATTAAAGTACGGGGCTAAAAATAAAAGTAGTATACGTACGATTCATATCCCAAACATTTTGGTAGAAGAACTAAAATCCCATCGTCTATTTATTAAATACGAAAAAGAAAAAGCCGGCGATAGATACACCGACTTAGACTTAGTTCTTCCTACAAAGTACGGTAACCCTTTAACATCTCGTAGTATACGTAGATCGTTCCACGACATAACCAAAAAGCTTGGGTTACCGAGAATAAGGTTCCATGACTTACGGCACACGCATGCTACTTTACTAATACAGCAAAACGTGAATGTAAAATTAATTTCTGAACGATTGGGGCATTCCAAGATACAAACGACACTTGATACGTACAGTCACGTACTTCCGGAGATGCAACGTACTATCTCCGAAAAGCTCGACCAAGTATTCGAAAAGTGTGACCGCTAGTGTGACCACTATTCTAAACGTGGATTGTATAGTTACATTTTATAGGGTAAAAAGACGGTAATTTTTCTCTTCGTTATATTTTATTAGTATAACAAAATTAACGTTTTATCTATTCTAAAGAATGTATAATCAGTCCGCTACGAAGCTTCGGTTCAAACCAAGTTGACTTCGGTGGCATAACTTCTCCCGCATCCGCAATCATTAATAAATCCTCCATTAATGTTGGATATAATGCGAACGCTACCTTATAGTCACCACGATTTACAAGACGCTCTAGTTCCTCTAAACCTCGAATTCCACCGACGAAATCAATCCGTGCATCTGCACGTGGATCGTGAATTTGTAGCACTTGGCTTAACAGATGATCTTGTAAAATAGATACATCTAACCGTTTTACAACATCATGAACATCAAATGTTTCTTTTTTCACAGTTAGTTTGTACCATAGATGATCCAAATAC
>NZ_JBALQK010000027.1:0-314 GCF_036965845.1 Bacillus sp. JJ1127
TTGTTTCAAAAGGGTACCCTGAATCTCTTTAAATTGTTATATATTGCTTTAGGGTAAAATATAATTAAATCAATGCTAATAACATGGTTTGAAATACCTCGAAAACGTTCGGTAACATAGGATAATGGTGGGCACCAGGATACATTATCGCAAATACAGATGATATCCCAATACGAATGGTAATGCAACTTGCTATGTCGATAAAATAATAAGAGATGTTATATGTAATGAAAGAATCCATTTTGAGTCGTCTTTGATTGGAAACGGATATCATATTCATGATTCGTTTGTTAAACGTATCCATATTACTATGT
>NZ_JBALQK010000027.1:363-1470 GCF_036965845.1 Bacillus sp. JJ1127
AACATAGTAAAAAGAATTATAGATAAAAATAATTACTGTTACATGTCCAATTACACATGATATTTGTACTGGGAAATATTTTTTATAAGTGTTAATTGACTCTCACATTATGTCATTGTTTAAACTATATTTGAGCTTCGAAATAACAGTAACATATAGGAGGAACTAATGTTTAGAATAGGAGATTTTTCGAAACTTTCTTCAATTAGCGTTCGAATGTTGAGACATTACGATAAGATGGAACTACTAAATCCAGAAAAAATTGATATTCAAACGGGCTACCGTTATTATTCGGCTGCACAATTAAAGAAAGTAAATCAAATTCAAAATTTAAAAGCAATGGGATTTAGCATAGCAGCTATTAAAGAAATATTAGATAGTAATGAAAACTTAGAATCTATAAAAGAACATTTCTTTATTCGTAATTCTCAAATAAAAGAAGAAATGAATAATCTTCAAAAACAGTTACGCCTCCTCGAAGACTCAATAAAAACAATGAGAGAGGATGTTGTTGAGATGAGTTACCATGTTGCTATAAAAAAAATTCCAGAGAGAAAAGTGGCAAGCGTTAGGAAAGTGATTCCATCTTATAATTGTGAAGGTGAGTTATGGAATATACTAATGCAAGAAATAAGATTGGAAAATGCAAATATAGCTAATCCAAGTTATAGTTTAGCTGTATTTCATGACAAAGAGTATAAGGAAAAAGATGTAGATGTAGAAATACAAATGAATGTAGTAGGGGAATATGAAAGTACAAAAAACGTTACGTTTAAAAATGTGGATTCATCTTTAATAGCTTCCATTACAGTAAGTGGAAGTTACGAACAAATGACAGCAGCAAATGAAGCTGCTGCAAAATGGATTGAATCTGAAGGATATGAATTAGCAGGGCCTATGTTTAATATATATCATGTCAGTCCAGCGATAGAAGCAGATCCTAATAAGTGGGTTACAGAAGTTTGTTATCAGATAAAAAAGTAAAGGATTAAGCAGAAAAAAGCACAATACATGTGCTTTTTTCTGCTTAACAACCATATAACCATTTTAATACTTCAGTTAAAAGTAACCGTTCTTTTAAAGTTTACGTATAGGACTATATAATGC
>NZ_JBALQK010000028.1:0-1817 GCF_036965845.1 Bacillus sp. JJ1127
AAGGGGCTGTCCCATAAGTCAGTGTAACTGACTTATGGGCAGCCCTTTCTTTTTGAGTATACAAAAAAATCGCCCATCCATTATAATTGTAAGTAACCACACAAACAAAAATAGGAGGCGATTTTTTTATGAGTAACCATTCAGCTACTTTCATTCATTATAACATGGGTCAATTAATTCTACCAATGGATTATGGCGATTTAATCCCAGAAGATCATGTGGTAAGAGTCATCCATGAGATGGTAGAACAAGTCAGTGATGATTTATTCTTTTCTCGTTATCAAGGTGGTGGTCGTAGTTCGTACCATCCAAAAATGATGTCAAAAGTCATTCTCTATGCCTATACACAAAAAATCTATTCTTGTCGTGATATTGCCAAATCATTACGAGAACACCTACCGATGATGTGGCTATCTGGGCAACAAATGCCCGACTTTCGAACAATTAATCGCTTTCGTTCAGAACGAATGAAGGACATGATTGAACCTCTTTTCTCAGAATTAATTCAACTATTATTGAAACAAAACTACATATCTATGGAGAACTACTTTTTAGATGGAACGAAAATTGAAGCGAATGCCAATAAGTATTCTTTCGTATGGAAAAAGTCAACAGACAGTTATCAAGAAAAACTTCAACATAATATCCAGCGTACATTCCAACAAATCAAAGAAGCGATTGAACTTGATGAACAATTACTAGCGGATTCAGAAAAAACGATCAAAAAAGTCACGCCTGAACAATTAGCACAAGTGGTGAAACAAGTAGAAAAGCAAGTGAACCAAGCGAAAACGGAAGTTGAACAGGAACAAAATAAAGAAGCAAAAAAAGAGAAAAAGAAAGTATATCAAGAAAAACGGAAAATCCATAAAAAATTGAAAGAAGACTACTTATCTCGCCTTCAAAAATACGAATCTCATCAAGAAACATTTGGTGAACGCAACAGCTTCTCGAAAACAGATCAAGATGCCACGTTTATGCGAATGAAAGAAGATCATATGAAGAATGGTCAATTGAAAGCTGGATATAATGTACAAGTAGGAACGGAAAATCAGTTTATTATCGGATATTCTCTTCATCAAAATCCAACAGATACTCGTTGTTTCACATCACATTTGGAGAGATTGGCACAAACGAATTTGCCTTTCCCGACGCGAATTGTCGCTGATGCGGGGTATGGAAGTGAAACAAATTATTTGTATGCGGAGGATCAAGAATTCAAAGTATTGATTCCCCCACCTATGATGAGAAAAGAAGAATCCAGTTCGTATAAAAAAGATATTCGCCACGCAAGTAACTGGGAATACAAGGAACACGACGACTATTATATTTGTCCAAATAACCGAAAAGTTACATTTGAACACTATTCACAACGTACAGATTCCTACGGTTACACAAGAGATTTTAAAATATATGAATGTAAAGATTGTTCGGGTTGTCCATTCAAAAAGAAATGTACAAAAGCGAAGGGGAACCGCCAAGTACACTACAACCCAGTGTATGAAGAATTAAAAGCGAAAGCAAAACAAAGCCTTTGGTCTGATGAAGGAGCACAAATCTACGCCCAGCGAAAAACGGAAGTGGAAAGTGTGTTCGGTCATATCAAGGGCAATCGGTCGTTCCGTCGATTCTCATTAAGGGGATTGGTAAAGGTAACGATTGAGTTTGGCCTGATTGCCCTAGCTCATAATTTCCTCAAACAAGCGGGAAAGAACCGCTCGTTTGAGGAAGAAAGACTAAAAAACAACAAAACCCATGGAGAAAATAAATTTTCTCCATGGGTTTTAGTCATTTAAAGGAGCCTTTGGGACAGCTCC
>NZ_JBALQK010000029.1:0-2660 GCF_036965845.1 Bacillus sp. JJ1127
AGTGGCACCAGTAGCACCAGTAGCGCCCTTTTGTTTCACACGGTGCAAATTGAATGAAGATAAGTTGTAGTTCTTCTATCTGTTCAACAATATTTTTGAAAGTGCTAGTATTTAATCGGAAGAGTTTTGTAATATATAATAAAAAGTTGATTAAATTTTGGAATTCAATAAATACAGCACTTGCAACAAATGATGGGCTTTCTAATATGGTTATTAAATTATTAATAATGGAAAGTCCCATTGCTTTAAGTAAGGATGTAGTATCTAAAGAACGGATAAGCTTTTTGAATGTAATTAATGTATTTATAAAATCTTCGATATTACTTGGAGACGGATCTTGAAAGACTCTTGGGATAATTTCTGTTAAATTAGCTATAATTGTACGAAAAATTTTTATTTGAGATTTCGAAATAGGGATAGATGTAGTAGTTGGGATACGTCCAGAACCACTTTGGAAGTAGGGTTCTGGAATGTTGTTTTGATGATCTTCAAAGTGAGGCATTCTTTTTCTCCTTTCTAATTGAAGTGTGAACACGATTCATCATAGTAAATGCAAATTATAGATAAATGTGAATGGTGAGACTAGTCATTTTTATAAACAAAAAGAAAACGCCTATTTTGAGGCGTTTTCTTTTTGTTTTGCATAATGATAATATCTTTTTAATGAAATCTTTGATTTGAAACCGATGCGGTTAATGATTTCTTGTTCTGGAGTGTGTTGCTCAATCAGTCGCAAAATAAAGGTGTTTCGGAAATGCTGGCCAGAAATACCTTTACGTAAGTTCGCTCTTGCTACTTCAAGGCGAATCATTTTTTGGATTGCAATTTCTGTTAGTGCTTTTGGAGCGTCGTTTTCGTACACCCAGCGATAGGTGCCGCGGTTAAAATCGAATGCAACAAAAAGTGGATCATCACTATGATATTTTGGGCGAACGGGTTCAGGGATATTTTTGTAATAAGTATATAATTGCTTTTTATCTTCCTCGGTCAAAATGATGGTTCTTTGAATTCCGGAAACTGATGGGATAGAAAGTGTATTTGCTTCAAAATGAACATGATGCATATTTAATGATACGAGCTCTTGTAAGGACAAACCATAGTCAATGAGTAGGTTCACAATAGAGATGTTACGATCCATTAATAATGGACGAACAGGGCGTTGTTTCTCTGATAATCCTTCTAATGAAGTAAGGATATGTTTTAAGCGTTTTTCTTCTTCTGGTGAAATAAAATCTTCATTTCGTAGTGCTCGATCGGGTTGGATGACAAGTTCCATATCCTTCAATGGATTTGGTAGGTTTAAAAATTGATACAATCTATTTAAAACGATAAATACACGGTGCATTGTTTTTTCAGAGTAATGTCGTTTCTTTTTTAAGTCGAAAAAATAATCTTCATAGTCTTTTGTACAAAGTGTTGCCCATATATTACTAGAGGGCAGTTTTTTATTTTTTTCTAACCAATGCCCGAAATCTTCAATGTCATAAACGTATCTTTTAATGGTTGAAGGTTTCCTACCTTTATTTAATAAAAAAGTAGAAAAGGCTTGTACTGTATCGTGAAGCTCCGTTGTTTCCATAGTCCCACCACCCTAATTATTTCTTATATTATAGCAAACTTTTCTGAAAATAGTCATTTATAAGGGGAATGGAAATATTAATAATAATATTTTGATTAGTCGATAAAAAGAGGTGATTGTATGGAACAGTCAATGCGAAAGAAAAATAATAATCAAATTAATATTGTGCTAAATCACCGAAAAAAAATTTCAGTACCTGCTTCAGAAAATAAAGCGGTTATTTCAAATGAAACAGCTACGAAACATGAGATGTTGCAGAGGATTGAAGAAGAGATGGGGAAACTGGTTGGAATGGATGATATAAAAAAAATAATAAAAGAAATCTATGCTTGGATTTATGTGAATAAAAAACGACAAGAAGTCGGTTTGAAATCGGAGAAGCAAGTGCTTCATATGTTGTTTAAAGGCAATCCGGGAACAGGAAAAACGACTGTTGCAAGGATGATTGGGAAATTATTATTTGAGATGAATATTTTATCGAAAGGGCATTTAGTCGAAGCGGAACGTGCAGATCTTGTGGGAGAATATATTGGGCATACAGCACAAAAGACGCGGGATCTGATAAAGAAAGCTATGGGAGGTATATTGTTTATTGATGAGGCGTATTCATTAGCGCGTGGCGGTGAAAAGGACTTTGGGAAAGAAGCGATTGATACACTTGTAAAGCACATGGAAGATAAGCAACATGGATTTGTTTTAATTTTAGCTGGATATTCAAGTGAGATGAATCATTTTCTTTCATTAAATCCAGGCTTACAATCGCGTTTTCCGTTTATTATTGAGTTTGCGGATTATACGGTGAATCAGTTATTGGAGATTGGAAAAAGAATGTATGATGAACGAGAATATCAATTATCAAAAGAGGCGGAGTGGAAATTTCGTGATCATTTACATGCGGTAAAATATTCATCCCAAATTACATCATTTAGTAATGGGCGCTATGTACGGAATATTGTCGAGAAATCCATTCGTACACAGGCCATGCGTTTATTGCAAGAGGATGTGTATGATAAGTATGATTTGATTGGGATATCTAGTAGTGATTTAACGCTTGAAGAAGATGGAGCTGTCCCAAAGGCTC
>NZ_JBALQK010000030.1:0-3131 GCF_036965845.1 Bacillus sp. JJ1127
TCTTCCCGATATCTTTAAACATGGGGCCTTAGCTCAGCTGGGAGAGCGCCTGCCTTGCACGCAGGAGGTCAGCGGTTCGATCCCGCTAGGCTCCACTTTAGTTATTTATTGGAGGTATACCCAAGTTCGGCTGAAGGGATCGGTCTTGAAAACCGACAGGCGGCGAGAGTCGCGCGGGGGTTCGAATCCCTCTACCTCCTCCATTTTTAAAATAATATTATATCATCGCGGGGTGGAGCAGTCTGGTAGCTCGTCGGGCTCATAACCCGAAGGTCGCAGGTTCAAATCCTGTCCCCGCAACCAATGGTCCCGTGGTGTAGTGGTTAACATGCCTGCCTGTCACGCAGGAGATCGCCGGTTCGACCCCGGTCGGGACCGCCATTACATAAAGGCTCGGTAGCTCAGTCGGTAGAGCAGAGGACTGAAAATCCTCGTGTCGGCGGTTCGATTCCGTCCCGAGCCACCATTTTTTTATGCCGGCTTAGCTCAATTGGTAGAGCAACTGACTTGTAATCAGTAGGTTGGGGGTTCAAGTCCTCTAGCCGGCATCATTTAGGGGCATAGTTTAAAGGTAGAACAGAGGTCTCCAAAACCTCCGGTGTGGGTTCGATTCCTACTGCCCCTGTAAGAAATATGGGCCTATAGCTCAGCTGGTTAGAGCGCACGCCTGATAAGCGTGAGGTCGATGGTTCGAGTCCATTTAGGCCCACCATATTCCGCAGTAGCTCAGTGGTAGAGCTATCGGCTGTTAACCGATCGGTCGTAGGTTCGAGTCCTACCTGCGGAGCCATGGCCCGTTGGTCAAGTGGTTAAGACACCGCCCTTTCACGGCGGTAACACGGGTTCGAATCCCGTACGGGTCATAAAAAAGAGTCAGCAATTTGCTGGCTCTTTTTTTCTTATCTAAAAGCTTTCTTCTTTTTATATACTATATCATGATTCTAAAACAGGATTATTTGTATGAAATAAATAAAGGAATTTTGGAAAAGCTATGGTATGTATTAAAAGGAGGGAATTTACAATATGACACTAGTTAGAGAATTGATGAGTACCGATATTGTACAGTGTACACCACTGGATAATGTGTATGAAGCGGCTGTAAAGATGAAAGAAGAAGCAATTGGAATGATTCCGGTTGTTGAAAATAATCAAGTAGTTGGACTTGTTACAGATCGTGATTTAGTTGTACGTGGAATCGCTGAAAAGCACCCAGGTTCGAACAAAATTACAAATGTGATGACAACAAATATTGTTTCAATATCTCCTAATGACCCCGTTGAAAAGGCAACAGAGTTGATGGCACGTTATCAAATAAGAAGACTACCAGTAGTGGAGAACGGTCGACTTGTTGGAATGTTGGCATTAGGTGATTTAGCAATAGTAGAAGCGGCGGATGATCAAGCGGGATTTGCCTTAAGTGAAATATCAGAGCATACAGAATGAAAATAAATAGTGATTTTAAATATTTTTATAAACGATTTAGATGAAGGATGACAATCAAATACATTATTCTAACAGCGACAGATAAAGTGAAACTTTAATCAGTGGAGAGGTTTTCTTCATCCCCCACTGATTATTATCTCTCACCTAACTTCTTTGCTTTCATCGAATTTTGAGGTGGGAGTATTACTGCCCGTTCATACGGGATAAAAGTAATTGTTAGCAGGATGTATTTGAATTGTTATAGACGGAGAATATCGATAGTATATGTGAAAGTTTTTTTAAAATTGTTATTCCTCATAATTATTAAGATGAAAAATGATATACTAATAAATATAATTATTATTAGAGATTCTGAATATAACAATATTAATTATCTGTAGTTCGTTAAACGAATTGATATTTCCTATATAGAGAAATATGGAAGGAGAGTTATATGAGGGCTGTACAGAACGATCCTAATTGGAATTTGGTTACAGATACATATGTAGAACCGAAGAATTTTGCTGATTTATTTTCTTTACTTGTACCTTGTCATCCAAAAGGTGAAGGAAAAGAGAGAACGATTTTAGTATGGAAAGAGAAAGAATTTTATAAAGAAGAGAATTTAGCTCCGTTTATCTTATATGGAATGAATAAAATGAAAGACTTGCCACAGTTTCATAAAGATGAAATTCCTACTTTAGTGCGCATTGTTCGTCTATGCCAAGAAATTGGATGGTATAAAGAAGCATATAAGTTTATGATCAATCAAAGATTAGATGAATTTGTACACACTTCAATGGAATATGAAGCATGGGATTTGTTGACACAGGTTGTGGCTTTAAATTATTTAATTATAAAATATCGTGTTGGGGAATTAAAACATGAAGATGCGGAGATTTGGAAAAGAGTAAAATTTAATAAAAAATGTATTGAAGAATGTAGTGAATTATTGTCGCATAAAGAAGTACTGGAATTCACATTCTTTTATATGTGTAAACAGGCAAAGATACTATCAAAAGAGCAATTAAATTATGACATGATGAATCTAGCAATATATTGTAATACATACTTGAGTGATTTATATACATTTGATTTATTGGGAAAATATCGTAAGTGTACTGATTTTCTCTCATACTACGGACCTAGCCAAGCTGTTATCGCATGTCAAAAAGCTGTTATATCGCAAATTGCTGATCGGCTCGATCCATTAAAAACAACGCACGTAGATGATTATTTATATGTAATGAAAGAAATGATGGAGCATATGACGATAGAAATCATGAATCGGCATGGGCACTTCATTGGAAAGCTCTTATCCTATGTGCCATTTTTTGAAATGATTCAAGTTCCGCAACATGCGTATTATTGCGAAGAGTTGATGTATGTTTGTAAAGGAATTGAATATAAGGAAGAAATATTACGTAATTATATATTTATACAATTACATGACTGTTTACCATCATTCTTTAAACTATTCCTAAAGAATAAACGCTACGCAACGATTCATGATATTTTATTCTACTGGTGTGATGATGAGCAGAGAATGAGTTTAGAGAAGAAATATAATTTAAGCTTTATTTATGAAAAATATGCTTGTGGATAAAGTGAAACTTTAATCAGTGGGGGTTTTCTTCATCCCCACTGATTATTAGCCCTCACCAATCGGGCTTTTACGAGCAGTTTATCTTCCACCTTACTTCTTTAGA
>NZ_JBALQK010000030.1:3233-5346 GCF_036965845.1 Bacillus sp. JJ1127
AGAGCTGGACAATGCTTTCACCGAATTTTGAGGTGGGAGTATTACTGCCCGCGAATAGCGGGATAAAAAACAGTTGGAGTATAGAGTCTTATGAAGATATTAAAAAAGGATCTCATGGAAGGTGAGATCCTTTTTTCGTTTAATAATATAAAGAGAAAGCAATAAGTACTAAAAATAGCATACCGTACAAAAGAAACTGAGCGTTCTTACTTCCTTGTATACCAAAAAATTCATTCGTTTGTTCGTATAAATTAAATAAGTATTTGATTGGATTGTCTTTGAAAGATTGATACACAATGTTTCCTCTTTCTAGGTTCCTTGTTTTTCTTGTTTCTTCTGATTGCTAGGAACTCTCATATATTGAGATACAACTAGTAAAACCCCCATAAAAAATACAGGGAATATGGCAGATAAATAAAATCCACTACTGACTACATTTGTTATAAAAGCACTTAAAAGAAAAAGTATAACGTATACATGAGCAACTTGTTTTCTTAGCCGAATGCTGAATGCTTCCATCAAAATTTCGAAAATAACAAAGGTAATAATAATAGATAAAAATATAATGTTAGTATTGTAGATTAATAAACAACAGATTAAACCGAAAAAAGCTAGATATTCAATAATTAGTGGTATATTGCGATTGCGTGGCATACAATTTACCTAACTAAGTAAGGCAGTGGATCGACTGCGTTTGTTTTTTCAAGATTCCATTCTCCATTATGTAATTCAAAATGGAGATGCTGTCCAAATGAATGTCCTGTATTTCCCATATGACCTAATACTTGTCCAACTTGAACTTGATCGCCTACTTGTACAGCACGATCTTTCATGTGAGCATAAACAGTTGTATATAATTTTCCCTTTATCTGATGAGCAACGAATACAACATTGCCATAACTAGTCGAATAATAAGATTTCACAACTTTACCAGAAGCAGCTGCATGAATTGGGACATTACCTTCTGCTGCAATATCCACACCATAATGCATTTGTTCCCAACGTACATCAAATGTTGAACTGATTTTTCCTTGTGCTGGAAATTTGAACACAGCTGGAATTGAAGGATTAGCTTGTTTAGTTTGTGATTGATTTTGTGATATATAATCTTTTGCTACATAACCATATCCTGTTCCAAAGCGAATTTTATACCAAGTACCTTCTGTTTCCACCACTTGAACTTGTGTACCGTTTTGTAAAGATCCGATTATGGTATTATTTGTTCCAGCGCCACTGCGTACATTTAATTTAGGTGCAGCAACATAGTAAGAAGGGTTATTTTGTACAGTAATTCCCTTCACTAATGGTTCCGATCCATTAGATACAAACATTTTTTTTACATACCCAACTTGCCCGTTATGTAAGATTTTATACCAATCGCCTTCTGTTCCTTGAATCGTAATAAATTTTCCATTGGGCAATACATCAAGAATAGGAGATTCTGTATTAGGTTCAGAACGAACATTTAATGCATTTGCGTTTACGATATATTGATTGCTAGGCTGAGTAGATTTTGTAAATGAAATAGCATCCTGTTTTATATAGCCTATTTTATTATTGATATTTACTTTATACCAGTCTCGGACTGTCTCAAGAATGGTAACAGAGGTGTTATATGGAATGCTATCGATTGAATTGCTGTTTACGTTTGTACTTGGGTATAATTCTACTTTTTCTACGTTTACATATCCGATTTTTGCTTTAGGTATTTGTTGAGCAGATGCTGTCTGCATATCCACTTCTGTCATAGAAGGAAGTAAGGAAGCGATTGCGACAGTAGTTGCTGTTAATGCTGTAGCTTTCATGTTCATCTAATAAAGGCCTCCCCTAGGTGTACTGTTATATTTTTATTATAGTATAAAGATATAATATATTGGGTATTATTCACATAAATGTAATATGAAAATTAATAAATAACTTTAAACATATGGAGATATAATGAATGAACCTTTCCTAATACTTTTATCCTGCTATTTTGGCTATATATACATCAATTAAAAACCCCCTCTTTTAGGTGGGAGAGAACATCTGGCCATGTAAAGAAGCGGTCAGGTCCTGTTTTTGCCACATATGAAGTAAAAACAGAAAGAGCAAATGAGTGTAGGTTACTTTT
>NZ_JBALQK010000030.1:5359-14882 GCF_036965845.1 Bacillus sp. JJ1127
CTTTTTATTCTGCATAGCAGGGATTTAGATGTTGAAAAATGAAAATGGATTTATATAGTAATTGAATGTTTTGGAATATAAGTGAACTATACGTATTTTATAATTTTATTTATGTATGTACAATTGAGAAATTAAAATAGTTGCTGATGATTGGTGACAGTGTTATACTGACAATGGTAATTTCATATTGTGCTAGGAGAGCTGGTGTTGCCAGCTGAGAGTAGGGCCGTAAGTCTTTGATCCTTCAATTACCTGATCTAGGTTATGCTAGCGTAGGGAAGCAATTCGGACACTAATAATAGGTCCCCGTTTCTTTGCGCAAAGAAACGGGGCTTTTTTATTTGAAAAATGAATAGTGAAAACCACTAGGGGTGCTTTATAGGCTGAGAGAGGAATAATCCTTAACTCTTATGGACCTGATCTAGGTAATACTAGCGAAGGGAAGTGGAACAACAACAACGAATAAATATATTTTTATTTGCTGTAGCCACTTCTTATATATAGGAGTGGCTTTTTTATTTAAATAAACGGATATACAGGAAGGGGAAAGAGAAATGAAATTTTGTGAGAGATTATTTAGGACGGTGCAACCTGTTTGGGAAAAAAGCCACAATCATCCATTTGTAACTGGAATGGGTGACGGTACGTTAGAGAAAGATAAATTCCAATATTACATCATACAAGATTATTTATATTTGCTAGATTATGCGAAACTATATGCAATTGGAGTTGTAAAAGCAACAAATCCACAAGTTATGGCAAAATTTGCAGAACAAATAGACGGCATTTTAAATGGAGAAATGACAATCCATAAACAGTATGCAAAACGTCTTGGTATTTCTATACAAGAGATGGAGGAGGCAAAGCCATCCGCTAAAAATTTGGCGTATACAAACTATATGATGTCTGTTTCACAAAATGGTACGCTTGCAGAATTAATTGCAGCACTGCTTCCTTGCATGTGGAGTTATTGGGAGATTGGAAAACGCTTAAATGATATTCCAGGAGCAAGTAATCACGAATTTTTTGGGGAATGGATTCAAGGATATAGCTCAGAAGAGTACGGGAATCTTTGCACTTGGTTAATGGATTTATTAAATGAACTAGCCGAAGGGAAATCTGAACAAGAGTTAGCTCGATTAGAAGAGATTTTCTTATATTCCAGCCGATTTGAGTATTTATTCTGGGATATGGCATATCGTAAGGAGATGTGGGGTTTTGAGGACCAAGAGCATACTACAGTTTCATAATGTTTCTTTTCATTATGATGAAAAGCCAATCATAAATGGCCTAGATGCTTCTGTGCAAGAAAAAGAGTTTGTAAGTATCATTGGACCGAGTGGCTGTGGCAAGAGTACATTATTTCGTTTAATCACAGGATTAGAAAAACCAGCGGCTGGAACGATTCAACTGACAGAGACAACGAGTCATCCTGTAGGGTATATGCCACAAAAAGATATGCTACTGCCGTGGAGAACAATTATTGAAAATGCAGCATTGCCGTTAGAGTGTCAGGGTGTAAAGAAAAAGAAAGCACATCTAAAGGCAAAGGACCTTTTAGAACAATTTGGTTTACAAGGGTATGAGCAAAAGTATCCAAAAGACTTGTCGGGTGGTATGCGGCAGCGAGTGTCATTTATTCGAACATTATTAACAGGCGGGGATATTTTATTGTTAGATGAACCGTTTAGCGCATTGGATGCATTAACGAAAGCTACATTGCAAGAATGGTTGTTTGAACAATGGAAGCAATGGCAAAAAACAATTTTGTTCATTACGCATGATGTAGAAGAAGCACTTTTTCTTTCTAATCGGATTTTGGTAGTAACAGAGCAGCCGATAACAAATTTGACGGAGCGTATTGTACCACTTGGAGTGGATCGCTCAAGAAAAGATTTGCATCGGCCTGAGATATTAGCGTTAAAAGATGAACTACTTGGTATGTTGCAAAGGCAGGTGCTCATATGAAGCGCGTTATAGAGCTAATGCCTGCATTGATTTTGAGCAGTATCTTACTTGTAAGCTGGGAGGTGGGAGCAAGAATTGTAGATGAAATGTACATTCTGCCATCGCCGACTGCAATTATAGCTAAAATATGGGCACTCAGAGATATATTATTTACGGTTCATTTACCAGCAACGCTATATGTAGTCTTAATAGGTGTTGTTATTTCCATTGTACTTGGCGTGGGACTCGCAATGTTAATGAATGCTAGCACATGGATGGAAAGGGCTTTTTATCCATTATTAGTTGCTTCGCAAACCATACCAATTACAGCGCTAGCACCATTATTTGTTTTATGGTTTGGATATTCAATTTGGAGCAAAGTAGTTGTTACGGTTTTGATTACATTTTTCCCGATTGCGGTAAATACGTATGACGGATTACGCAGTACGAAGAAAGAATGGGAGGAGCTTTTCGTTACATATGGTGCAACGAAAAAAGATATTTTTCTCAAGTTAAAGTTACCATCTGCACTTCCATACTTTTTTTCAGCATTAAAGATTGCAGTTCCTCTTAGTGTTATTGGAGCAGCAATCGGTGAGTGGCTTGGGGCTCAAGCAGGTCTAGGCTACTTTAGTAAACGAATGATGACACAATTAGATGGAGCAGGTGTATTTGCACCAATTGTGTTGTTATCATTGCTTGCTATTTTCTTTGTATTACTTGTTTCTATACTAGAAAGGAAATTTATTAGTTGGAGGAAACATTCATGAAGTTATTAAAACGCATCTTTGTGTTTACATTATTAGTTGCAATGATTGCAGGGTGTTCTAGTAATGCAGCATCAAAGAAGAAAGAAAAAGAAATAACAGTAATGCTCGATTGGTACCCAAACGCGGTTCATAGTTTTATCTATGCAGCGATCGAAAAGGGGTATTTTAAAGAGGAAGGAGTAAAAGTGAATATTAAATTCCCTTCGAATCCAACTGATCCATTAACGTTAGCGGCGGCAGGAAAAGTAACAGTTGGTTTATATTATCAGCCGGATGTTGTGATTGCAAGGGCAAATGAACAAATCCCGGTAAAATCAATTGGAGCTGTTGTCCGTTCGCCATTAAACCATGTTGTCTCGTTGAAATCAGCTGGCATTCAGTCGCCAAAAGATTTAGAGGGCAAGACAGTTGGGTATTCTGGAACACCTTTAAGCGAAGCGTATTTAAAAACGATGATAAAAGAAGATGGTGGTAATCCAGATAACGTAAAAGTAGTAGATGTTGGATTTGATTTAGTACCAGCTTTAATTACGAAAAAAGTAGATGCTGTAACCGGGGCGTACATTAACCATGAGGTTCCTGTTATGCGCCATCAAGGACATGAACCAGCGTACTTCAACCCAGCTGACTATGGCGTACCAAACTATCATGAACTTGTTTTTGTAACAGGTGATAAAACATTGAAAAAAGATAAAGAAGCGTTGCAGGCCTTTTTACGCGGTGCGAAAAAAGGATATGACTTTATGAAAAAGAACCCAGATGAGGCGCTTAATATTCTATTAGATCATCAAGAAAAAGAAAACTTCCCACTTGTTCCAGAAGTTGAGAAAGAAAGCATGAAAATTTTGTTAGAGAAAATGGAGACGAAAGATGAGCCGTTTTTATCAGATACAAAAGAATCATGGGAGAAACAGAACAAATGGTTGAAAGAAAAAGGAATGACAAAAGAGATTGTTCCTGCCAATGAATTATTCGAAAACATTTTAAAGTAGGCGAATGGATATGAAAGACGAGCTCCATGTTATCTCAAATGGTCAGATGACATTCGAAGAGTTAGTGAATGTAGCGATGCAAATTGAGAGTGAGATTGATTATTTGCATATTCGTGAGCGTGATAAAAGTACGAAAGAATTGTATGAAGGTGTGGAAAGACTCTTAAAGAGGGGGTTTCCGGCATCTAAGCTTGTGATTAATGATCGAATTGATATAGCTATTTTATTAAATATCCCGCGTGTGCAATTGGGATATCAAAGCGCGGATGTGAGATCTGTGAAGGAAAAGTTTTCGTATTTGCATGTTGGTTATTCTGTGCATTCTCTAGAAGAAGCGATAGTAGCGTTTAAAAACGGAGCGGATTCACTTGTTTATGGTCATGTATTTCCAACAAGTTGTAAGGAGGGTGTTCCGGCAAGAGGCTTGGAGGAAATTTCAAATATGGCAAGGCGCTTAACCATACCAATTACAGCTATTGGAGGGGTAACACCTGAAAATACAGGAGAAATTCTTACGGCTGGTGTGAGTGGGATTGCTGTGATGTCTGGAATTGTAAGTAGCAGCGAACCATATGAGCAGGCAAAGCTATACAAGGAGACAATAAGAAAGTGGGCGGAAAATCATGGGTGAGAAGTATGATGTAGCTATTATTGGCGGTGGTGTGATTGGTAGTTCAGTTGCACATTTTCTAGCCGAAAGAGGATACCGAGTTGCGATTGTTGAGAAGCAAAGGATTGCATCGGAAGCATCTAAAGCAGCGGCGGGTTTACTTGGTGTGCAGGCAGAATGGGATGCGTATGATCCGTTATTTGAACTTGCTAGAGAAAGCCGTGCAATATTTCCGCAGCTTGCAGAAGCTTTACGTGAAAAAACGGGGATTGATATTGGGTATGAGGAGAAAGGTATATATCGCATTGCTCAAAATAAGGATGAGAAGAAGAGAATACTAGATATTATGAACTGGCAACTGAAAACAGGTGAAGAATCGTATTTTATGACAGGCGATGAGCTTCGTGAAAAAGAGCCATTTCTCTCTTCATCTATTACCTGCGCTGTATATTATCCAAAAGATGGTCACGTTATCGCTCCAGAACTGACAAAAGCATTCGCGCACTCCGCTGCAATATCTGGTGCTGATATATACGAACAAACAGAAGTTTTTGATATCAAAATAGAAAACAATCAAGTCGTAGGAGTTATTACGAATGAAGGTGTGATTTCTTGTGAAAAAGTAGTAATTGCAGGTGGTTCATGGAGCACAAAACTCCTGCATCATTTTCGGTGTGATTGGGGTACATATCCTGTAAAAGGAGAAGTTGTTGCCGTAAAGAGCCGTAAGGCATTACTAAAATCTCCTATATTTCAAGAGCGATTTTATATTGCGCCAAAACGTGGTGGACGCTATGTAATTGGAGCAACAATGAAGCCTCACACATTTAACAAATCAGTACAACCAGAAAGCATTACTTCGATATTAGAGCGTGCTTATACAATTCTACCAGCTTTGAAAGAAGCAGAATGGGAAAGTACTTGGGCAGGATTACGCCCCCAATCTAATCATGAAGTTCCATACATGGGAGTGCATGAAGCAATAGAAGGTTTGTATGCTTGTACAGGTCATTACAGAAACGGTATTTTATTAAGTCCTGTTTCTGGTCAATATATGGCGGATTTAATAGAGGGAAAGCAAGGGAATCATTTGCTAGGTTCATTGTTTTCAAAGTCAATTTAGATAAAGCTATTTTGTTTTTTCACATATAAGTTACTGCTATGAAAACAAAAGGTGATATGCACTTGTTTTCTCTCTTTGTTTTCACTTGGCATGGGGCAGAAAGAGGATGTGACCGCTTCTATGTATGAGCGGATGCTCTCTTCCACCTAAAAAGAAAAAAGGGGATGGAAGCTTGAACTTAAAAATTAATGGCAGGCAAGTAGAGGTACCAGCAAGGATTAAGACAGTAGCAGAATTACTTACACATTTAGGATTAGATACAAAGATTGTCGTAGTAGAACGTAACCAAGATATTTTACAAAAAGAAGATCATCAAGATACATCTGTTTTTGATGGAGACCAAATTGAGATTGTCACTTTCGTAGGAGGCGGTTGATTATGTTAAACATTGGACCATTTTCATTTCATTCTAGACTTTTATTAGGAACAGGTAAGTTTGCGGATTATGATGTACAGCGAAAAGCAATTGAAGTATCAGAGGCAGAGATTTTAACATTTGCAGTACGCCGTATGGATATATTTGATGCAGAACAACCAAATTTATTAGAAAAAATTGATGTAAAAAAATATACATTATTACCAAATACAGCAGGAGCAAAAACTGCTGAAGAAGCTGTTCGCATTGCAAAATTAGCAAAAGCTTCTGGACTATGTGACATGGTAAAAGTAGAAGTGATTGGTGATGACAAAACGTTATTACCAGACCCAGTAGAGACTTTAAAAGCATCTGAAATGTTGCTTGAAGAAGGTTTTATTGTTCTTCCTTATACATCGGATGATGTCGTATTAGCTCGTAAATTACAGGAGCTCGGTGTACATGCAATTATGCCTGGTGCTTCACCAATTGGTTCCGGACTTGGAATTGTAAATCCATTAAACTTAAGTTTTATTATTGAACAAGCGACTGTACCAGTTATTGTTGATGCTGGTGTTGGCAGTCCAGCAGATGCAGCATTTGCAATGGAATTAGGAGCAGACGGTGTTTTATTAAATACAGCTGTATCTGGTGCGAAAGACCCTATTAAAATGGCAGAAGCAATGAAACTAGGTATTCATGCGGGGCGTTTAGGATTTGAAGCAGGACGTATTGCACGTAAGCGCTGTGCAACAGCAAGCAGCCCGTTAGAAGGAATGAGCATAGTTGAATAGTCGATATTCTCGCCAAGAGTTATTTTCTCCAATTGGGGAAAAGGGACAGCAAAAGATAAGTGAAAAGCATGTATTAATCATCGGCGCTGGGGCGCTTGGTAGTGCGAATGCAGAGATGCTTGTAAGAGCCGGTGTAGGCCATGTGACAATTGTGGATCGTGATTATATTGATTGGAGTAATTTACAGCGTCAGCAGCTGTATTGTGAGGAGGATGTAAAAAATAATCTTCCAAAAGCTGTGGCTGCTAAAAGGCGCTTACAAGCAATTAATAGCAATGTAACTATAGAAGCTTTCGTTCAAGATGTAACGGCAGAAGAGTTAGAACAACTTGTTACAAATGTCGATGTGATGATTGATGCGACTGATAATTTTGAAATACGTTTTATTGTGAATGATATATCACAAGAACATGCGATTCCATGGATTTACGGAGCATGTATAGGAAGTTACGGCCTTTCCTATACGATTTTGCCAGGAAAGACGCCATGTCTAGCGTGTTTATTACAATCTATTCCGCTTGGCGGAGCGACATGTGATACAGCAGGTATCATTTCACCTGCTGTATCTCTCGTTGTTTCTCACCAAGTAACGGAAACGCTTAAAATGTTAGTAGAGGATTATGAAGCACTTCGGGATGGACTTGTATCGTTTGATGTATGGAAAAATGAATATTCATGTATGAATGTGCAGAGGTTACGCAAACATAATTGTCCTTCGTGTGGAGTGGAAGCAATTTATCCATATTTAAGCCAAGAAAATACTTCAAAAGCGGCAGTATTATGCGGGAGAAATACGGTGCAAATTCGTCCTCCTTACAAAGAGAAGCTGGATTTTAAACAGTATAAAGAAATATTACAAGGGCGCGTAGCGGATTTAACAGTGAATCCATATTTATTATCATTTTCGGCTGAAGGAAAGAGGTTAGTTGCTTTCCAAGATGGACGCGTTCTCGTGCATGGAACGAAAGATACGGTAGAAGCAAAAACAATTTATCATCGTTATTTTGGATAGAAAAGGATGAGTGAGATGAGAGTGAATAAAGCTTTAACAATTGCTGGATCTGATAGTGGCGGCGGTGCGGGTATTCAAGCAGATTTAAAAACATTTCAGGAGCTTGGTGTATATGGAATGACAGCTATTACGGCCATTACTGCACAAAATACACTTGGTGTACAGGGGGTATATCCTGTTCCCCTTGAAGGGATTCAGGAACAATTAAATTCAATTGGTGCTGATCTAACACCAGATGCTGTTAAGCTTGGTATGCTATTTAGTAGTGAAATTATTAAGGTCGTTGCAGAACATATTAAAAAATTTGGCTGGAATAATATTGTGCTAGATCCTGTTATGATCGCAAAAGGTGGTGCGTCGTTATTGCAACAAGAAGCGGTGCAAGCATTAAAAGAGTATTTATTGCCAGTAGCGACGGTTGTAACGCCGAATGTACCAGAAGCAGAAGTGTTAACGGGGATGGAGATTCATAATATAGAAGATAGTAAAGAAGCTGCGAAAGTACTGCATAAATTAGGAGCTCGGTACATTCTTATGAAAGGCGGACACGCAGAATATCAAGGTAACGAAGTAATTGATTTGCTTTTCGATGGTGGGCAGTTTATTGAATTTAGAAGTGAACGTATTGATTCAAAACAAACGCATGGAAGCGGCTGTACATTTGCGTCTGCAGTTACAGCAGGACTGGCGAGGGGATACGAGATTCAAGAGGCGGTTCAAGAAGCGAAAAGATTTATTAGTATAGCAATTGAAGATCTGTTAAATATTGGAAGTGGTCATGGGCCAACAAATCATTTTGCATACAAGCGTCAAGAAATACGTGCATAAATATTCAAATTTTGATGAGAAAGCCAGTTGTATAACTGGCTTTTTTTATTGTTTACTTTTTCCATATTTAGGAGTATTATATCAGCCAGAATCTGTTTTTGAAACGCTGAGTCCAATATATGGAGCGGAGGAACCAATTGGTGCATCGTCACTAGGGGTGAATCTTTCATGACGAAAGTAGGGCTACTCTCAAAGCCCGAATCCGACAGCTAACTTCGTAAGCGTATTGAGAGAGGATGGTGCATGGATGGATACATCGCTTCATCAGTCTGATTAGTATAGGAGAATATCAATTTTTATGTAGATTCTTTTATGCTAAGGAGGATGATATACATGGATGAGGAAAAAGAATTAACGCTCATTTGTGTAGGGGAAGAAAATAAAGTAAATAGTTTAAGAGAATTAGTATCTTTTCAAAGTGATTTAATTATTTTTACAGCAAATGAACAAATAGCAGCGGAAGTGCGGGCTTGTGGATTTCAATCAACTTATTGCTGCAACAAAGAACAGAATGTAACTAGTATGTGTAACGGAATAAAGAAAGTAATCTTGCTAGGAGATGAACTTCCAACGGTTAGCTTTTTTACTGAACGTATTCGCTTTTCTTTCCAAGCGCCTATTACAGTTGTCACAAGGAATAAAAGGTATCCAGTAAGGCTCTATCAAACAATTGGAGCTAAATTTGTCGTATTTACAAATTGTGATAACATTTCTTTTTTATTTTTTGAATAGGGCGGAGGAAGTAAAGGTGAAGGTGTTATTACGTGAGGATATAGCGAATCGTTGGGCGGTATCAGAGGAGCGAGTTCAAGAATTAGCGATGGATCCTATGTTTCCAAAGCCGTATATGGCATTACCATCAGGAGAAAGTTTATATTTAGAAACAGATATTATTGAGTATGAAAAGATGCATGTGGAACTGACACAGGTCTATATCCGTGGGAGAAATTTACGGAGGTTTTTACGTAGAGAATACATGTAGAATGAAGAGGAGAGCGAGTCCAGGGTACTATCAAAACGTATTCAGGTTCATTCGCTCTCTTTTTATTTTATATATACATCAATTAAAAAAACGATATAAACCCCCTCTTT